>CAXTVL010000070.1:0-1702 GCA_964247515.1 uncultured Acetobacteraceae bacterium
CATTTACGCGCGGGTGAAATTCCGCGATTTTGCCGCCATGCCCCGTGGCGACCTGTTCCCCGAGATCGGCCCGTACGAGACCGGCTACCTGCCGCTCTCGGCCGGCCACATCATGTACTGGGAGCAGGTCGGCAACCCGCGCGGGATGCCGGTGCTGTTCCTGCACGGCGGCCCGGGCGCCGGCGCGGGGGCGGTGCACCGCCGCTTCTTCGACCCGTCGTTCTGGCGCCTCGCGGTGTTCGACCAGCGCGGCGCCGGCCGCTCGCGTCCGCTCGGCAGCCTGGCCGAGAACACCACCCCGGACCTGGTGCGCGACATCGAGACGCTGCGCCGCCACCTCGCGATCGACCGCTGGCTGCTGTTCGGCGGCTCCTGGGGCTCGACGCTGGCGCTGGCCTACGCGCAGGCGCATCCCGACCGGGTGGCGGGCCTGGTGCTGCGCGGCGTGTTCCTCGGCCGCGACTGCGAGGTCGACTGGTTCCTGCGCGGCCTCGCGGCATTCTTCCCCGACGCCCACGCGACCTTCACCAGCTTCCTGCCGGAGGCCGAGCGCGGCGACATCCTGGGCGGCTATTTGCGCCGGCTGACCCATGCCGACCCCACGACGCACATGGCCGCCGCCCGCGCCTGGTCGGTCTACGAGGGCTCGTGCAGCACGCTGCTGCCCAGCCCCGACACCGTGGCGAGCTTCGCGCAGGACCGCTCGGCGCTGGGCCTGGCGCGGATCGAGGCGTATTACTTCGCCAACCGGCTGTTCCTGCCGCCGGGCGGCTTGCTCGGCGGCATGGCGCGCATCGGCCACATCCCGGCGGAGATCGTGCAAGGCCGCTACGACATGATCTGCCCGCCGCGCAGCGCCTTCGAGCTGGCCGCCGCCTGGCCCGCCGCCCGGCTCAGCGTGGTGCCCGACGCCGGCCATTCGGCGCTGGAAGCGGGCGTGCGGCGGGCCTTGGTCGCGGCCGTGGAGCGGTTCCGGCACGGCCGGTAGCTGCAACTTTGGCGCGGCACTGCGTTGGCGGTGCTGCGCCACGCCACCCCACGGGAGAACCCCATGTTGCATCCAGGCTCGAAACTGCTGCTCGCCGCCGCCCTGTTCGCCGTGCCGCTGGCCGGCTGCTCCTCGCCGCCGCCCCCGGCCGCCGCCGTGCAGGCACCGACACCGCCGCCGGTCTCGGCCACCGACACCGCGTTCTTCAACCAGGCGTCGCAGTCGGGGATCGAGGAGGTGACGTTCAGCCAGCTGGCGCGGCAGAAGGCGGCCCGCGCCGCGACCCGCGCGTTCGCGGTCAGGATGGTGGACGCGCACACCCCGGTGAACCAGCAACTGACCCAGCTCGCCGCCAGCAAGGGTGTCACCCCGCCCGCCACCATGGACGACGTCCACCAGCAATCATACGACGCGTTGGGCAAGCTGCGCGGCCGGGCGTTCGACCGGGCCTACCTGAACGGCCAGGCCACCGACCACGCCGCGGCGCTGCGGCTGTTCCAGAACGAGGCCCAGAACGGCACCGACCCGGACGTCAAGGCGTTCGCCGCCCGCGTGGCGCCGGACATCCAGTCGCATCTGGACATGGCGAGGCGGCTGGGCGGGCGCGTCGCCGCCAACGCCAGCACCCGTGCGGTGGCGCCGACGGTCAGCGAGTAGCGGCGCCTCGATGACCGGACGCGGCGGGTGCGGGCGAAGGGCCGCACCCGCCATGTC
>CAXTVL010000070.1:1712-8997 GCA_964247515.1 uncultured Acetobacteraceae bacterium
GGGATCGGCTAGGGGGCGGGCCCGAGCGAGTAGATCTTGTTGTTCGTGGGCCTTAGGTTCCGGTAGCCCGAACTCCAGAACAGGTTTCCGCCGGCGATGGCCGGCCCCAAGACCGAGGCGCCGCCGCCGGCGAGGCTGAACGGTCGCTTGCCGTCAGTCGCGGTCCCGTACTCGATCCCGCCGTAATGGCCGCCCGGGCCGACCTGTGTCGCCCAGACCACGCCACCGGTGTAGCCGTTCGTCGTCTTCCACACCAGCGCGCCAGTCTGCTTCGAGAGCGCGAACAGGGTGGCCGGCGCCTGGTCGCCGACGACGATGGTGTCCCGGCCGATTGCCGGGCTGACCCGGGAGAACGATGCCGCGAGGCCGGTGTAGGCGGGGAGCTTGACCTCCCAATCGGCCTTGCCGGTCCGCGCGTCGATCCGCCAGACCGAGCCGCCGGTGTCGGAGGCGTGGACGGCGTTCCCTCCGACGGTGGGCGTGCCCCACACTTCGCCATACGCGGCCAACGTCCAGCGGGTTTGCAGCCAGGAAATCGTGCGCGGGCCGAGTTGGCGTTCGTACGGCGCGTCGTGGCGGTCGTATGCGCCGTTGCCGGCGCTGGTCCACGAATCCACCGCGACGGCCGGATCGGAAAAAGCATCGGACGCGGCCATGACGGCGTGACCGGACCAAGCAACGATCGTGACCGCGGTTACAACACCGACAAATATTGAATTGGATTTCCGCATGTTACATTCCTCTTTTTCGGCTCTGTCCACCTGCTGTCAAAACTATTACCTTAAATTGACTTTCATTTTCCTGCGGACTAGGTCATCCGAAGCTGACGATAGCGCGCCGGCTGGCGTCGCCAAAATGCATGTTTATGATCGTGAGTATGCGTGAGATAAATATAGCGGGCGTGGACCTCAACCTTGTCCCCGCCCTCGATGCGCTGCTGCGCCGCCGCAGCGTCACCCGTGCCGCCGCCGATGTCGGGTTGAGCCAGCCGGCGATGAGCCGCTGCCTGGCGCGCCTGCGCGACTTGCAGGGCGATCCGCTGCTGGTGCGCAGCCCGGCCGGCTACGTGCTGACGGCCCGCGCGCAGACGCTGCGGCCGTTGCTGACGGCCGCGATGAACCAACTGCGCGACGTGTTCCGCCAACAGACCTTCGACCCCGCGACCGAGCGCGGCGCCATCCGCCTGGCGGCGGCGGACACGCACACGATCCTGCTCCTGCCGGGTGTGGCCGCCCGCCTCGCGGTCGAGGCGCCGGGCGTCGACTTGCGCGTGGAACCCTACCGCCGCGACACGTCGGAGCGGCTCAACGACGGCTCGCTCGACCTCGCGTTCGCGCTGTCGACGACGCCGCTGCGGTCCGGCACCTACAGCGAGGCGGTGGCCGGAGACCGGCTCGCCCTGGTGATGCGCCGCGGCCACCCGGCCGCGCGGCGCGCCTGGTCGATCGCCGATTACGGCTCCTGCCAGCACGTCGAGGTCGACGTGCTGGGCGCCGGCCAATCGCCGGTCGACGCCATCTTGGCGGCCAGGGGGATCGGCCGGCGGATCCGCCTGCTGACGCCGCACTACATGGCGGCCCTGGCCGCGGTCGCCACGACCGACCTGGTGACGACGCTCTCGGCGACGTTCGCGCGCCGGTTCGCGCCGGCGTTCGACCTCGTGCTGCACCCGCCGCCATTCGACGAGACCCGCCTCGAGGTGACGTTGGTCTACTCGCACGCGCGCGCCGCGGACCCGCTGCTGGCGTGGTTCAGGAAGGTGGTGCGCGAGGTGGCGCTCGACGTCACCTCGGGCGGCGAAGCGCCGCGCGGCACGGACAGCCAGGTACCGGGCATCCAGGTGCCCGGCCTGCTGGACCGGAACCGATCCTCGCCGTGACGCGGGGCGGCTTCAGCGCGCCAGCCAGTCGCGCACCGCGCCCTTCATGAACGCGAGGTCCACGGGGTTGGATTGCGGCGCGCCGGCGGCGTGGCCCCAGATGGTCGGGATCGGCCGCAGCTCGGCGTGGCGCAAATGCGCCAGCTCGTCGGCATTGTCGGCGACCGGGAAATACAGGTCGGTGCGCGCCGGCATCAGCAGCACCCGCGCGCGGATCGCCTGCAAGGCCCGCGTCAGGTCGCCGTCGTACAGCTCGTTGGCGGCGATGTCGGATGCCAGCCAGGTACTCGCCTGGGCATACAGATCCTCGGCCGCGCGGCGGGTGAAGCCCGGCTCCCAGTGCCGGTCGAGGAACTCGTCGAGCGTGGCGGCGCCGCTGGAGCTCAAGTGCAGGCCGGCGCGATACCAGTCCTGGCTCATCGCCCAGCCGGCGTAGATGCGGGCGAAGGCGCGCAGCGCCGCGTGAGGCGGGCTCGCGAAGCGGCCGCCGCCGCGATGCTCCGGGGCCGCCTCCAGCGTCGCCAGCAGCGAGCGCAGGAACACCTGGTTGTGGGTGGCGGTGCGGGCGCTGCCGCAGACGATGACGGCGCGCTCGACCTGCTCCGGGTACAGCGCCGCCCAGTGGTAGGCCTGCTGCGCCCCCATCGAGAAGCCGTAGGCGCAGGCGACGCGCTCGACGCCGAACACCTCGCGCAGCAGCCGCATCTGGGCGCGCACGTTGTCGGCGGTGGTGACGAGCGCCGGGTAGTCCGGCTGCGTCGACGGGCTGCTGGACAGGCCGTTGCCGAACATATCGGGGGTGACGACGAACCAGCGCCCGGGATCGAGGATGCCGTCCGGTCCGATCAGCCATTCCTGGTCGGCGTGCTGGGCGGTGTAGCTGGTGGGATAGACCACGACGTTGTCGCGCGCGGGCGCGAGCGTGCCGTAGCTCTTCCAGCTCAGCGAAGCAGCCCGCAGCGTCTCGCCCGATTGCAACGCCAGGTCGCCCAGCGCGAAGCCGCCGGTCCGAGTGTCCCCGCTCATGGCTTGTCCTTTCGTGACGGCCCGTTCGTAGCCGATGTGGCGCGCGACCGATCCGCCGTTCTACGCTGATAGGCGAAACGTTGGAAAGCAGCCCGATGATCGGCCGCGTCGCCGCCATGTACCGCCACCCCGTCAAGGGGTTCACCCCGGAGCGCGTCGCCGCGGTCGAGTTGGTCGCGGGCGGCTACTTCCCGTGCGACCGGCTGTACGCGGTGGAGAACGGCCCGTCCGGGTTCGACCCCGACGCACCCGCCCACGTCTCCAAGACCCGCTTCACCGTGCTGGCGTCGATCCCCAGGGTGGCGCAGGCGCGCACCGCCTATGACGACAGCACCGGCCTGCTCTCTGTCGATGCCGCGGGCCGCGAGACGTTCGTGGGCAACCTACGGGAGGAGGACGGCCGGCAGCGGTTCGGCGCGTGGCTCGCGGGGTTCCTCGCGCCGGACGAGCGGCGCGGGCCGCTCAAGGTGCTGTCGGCGCCGCCGTACCGCTTCACCGACGATCCGGACGGCTACGTCTCGCTGATCAACCTGGCGAGCGTGCGCGACCTGGAGGCGCGCATCGGCCGGCCGGTCGACCCGCTGCGCTTCCGCGCCAACGTCTATGTCGACGACTGGCCGGCTCTGTCGGAACTGGCCCTGACGCCCGGCGCGCGGATGAGCCTGGGTGCCGCCACGGTCGAGATGCTGGAGCCCACGGTCCGTTGCGTCGCCACCCATGTCGACCCGCGCAGCGGCACGCGCGACATCAAGCTGCTCGCCGCACTGGAAGCGCAGTATGGGCACCGCAACTTCGGCGTCTACCTCAAGGTCAGCGCTGGCGGCGCGGTGCGCGAGGGCGACCCCGCCGCCGCCTAGCTCATCGCGCCCGCTTGCGCGCCTGCAATTGTTCGGCGAGCGTGGACCACCAAGGCGGCGGGTCCGGCGACCGCGAGACCGCGCCCGCCGGCAGCCGGCGTGGCGGGCCGTCCAGTGACTCGCCGAAGCCGGACGGCGCGACAGGCTGGCGCACCTTGCCGCGCCGATTGGGCGCGTCGCGCGCCACCCGTGCCACGGCGGCGTACAGCGCCGGCACGAAGCACAGCGTCAGCAGCGTGGCACTCAGCAGGCCCCCCATGATGGCGATCGCCATCGGTCCCCAGAACACCGAGAAGGCGAGGGGCACCAGGGCCAGCACCGCCGCCGCCGCGGTCAGCACGATCGGGCGCGAGCGGCGCACCGTGGCGCCGACGATCGCCTCGCCGGCCGGGATGCCGGCGCGGATGTCCTGCTCGATCTGGTCGACCAGGATCACCGAGTTACGCATGATGATGCCGGCCAACGCGATGAAGCCCAGCGTCGCCACGAAGCCGAACGGGGCGCCCGTGACCAGCAGCGCCGCCGCGACGCCGATCAGGCCCAGCGGCGCCGTCGCCACCACCATCAGGGTGCGCGAGAACGACTGCATCTGCACCATCAGCAACGCCAGCATGACCAGCAGCATGAACGGCATCACCTTGTTGATGCTGGCCGAGCCCTTGGCCGCCTCCTCCACGGCGCCCGCCGTCTCGATCGCGTAGCCGGCCGGCAACGCGGCGCGCACGCGGTCCATCGCCGGCTCCGTCTCGGCGGTGGCGTCGGGCGCCTGCACGCCCGGCGTGGTGTCGGCGCGCACCAGCAGCATCGGCGTGCGGTCGCGCCGCCAGATCACCGGCTGCTCGACGCCCCACTTGATCGAGGCGACCAGCGACAGCGGCACCGCGCGGCCACCCGCCGAGGTCACGGTGACGTCGCCCAGGGCGCCCACGTCGCGCCGCTCGGCGTCGACGGCGCGCGCCACGACCGGGATCAGCTCGGTACCCTCGCGGTACTGGGTGAGCGTGGCGCCCTGTTGCAGGGTCTGTAGCGTGGTGGCGATGTCCTCGCTGCTGAGGCCCAGCAGCCGCGCCTTGTTCTGGTCCAGCGCCACCGTCGCCTGCTTGCCGAGTTGGCCCCAATTGTCGCCGATGTTGCGCAAGTGCGGGTTGGCGCGCATCGCCCGGCGCATGTCGGCGGCGATCGCGCGCAGCCGCAGGGGCTCGGGGCCGGTGACGCGGAACTGCACCGGGTAGCCGACCGGCGGCCCCAGCTCCAAGCGCGACGGGCGCAGCCGCACGTCGGGGAACAGGCCGTCGTCGAGCGCCTTGTCGAGCACGCGCAGCAGCGCCTCGCGGTCCGGGATGCCGCGGGTGTTGATGACGAACTGGGCGTAGTTGGGCTGCGCCAGCTCCGGCGCGAACGCCAGGAAGAAGCGCGGCGTGCCGGTGCCGGTGTAGGCGGCGTACGAGGCGATGCCCGGCTGCGTCTTGAGCAGCGCCTCCAGCCGCGACACTTCGGTCGCGGTGGCGGCGAAGCTCGCCCCTTCCGGCAGGCGCACGTCGATCAGCACCTCCAGCCGGTCGCTGGCCGGGAAGAACTGTTGCGGCACCTTCGAGAATCCCGCGACCGAGACGGCGAACGCCACGACGGTGAGCGCGATCACCACCCAGCGGCGGCGCACGCACCAGGCGACCAGGCGGGCGAAGCGGCGATAGAACCGGCCGCCATAGACGTCGCGCGTGGGGTCGTGCCGCGCCGGCTTGGGCAGCAGCACCGCCCCCAGCAGCGGCACGAACAGCACCGCGACCAGCCATGACAGCATCAGCGCCATGCCGACCACGCGGAAGATGTCCTGCGTGTACTCGCCGGTGCTGGAGTTGGCGAGCCCCACCGGGAGATACCCCGCGGCCGTGACCAAGGTTCCCGTCAGCATCGGGAACGCGGTCGAGGTGTAGGCGAAGCTGCCGGCGCGCACCCGGTCCCAGCCCTGCTCCAGCTTCACCGTCATGGTCTCGACCGCGATGATGGCGTCGTCCACCAGCAGGCCGAGTGCGATCACCATGGCGCCCAGCGAGATGCGCTGCAGGTCGATGCCGAGCAGCTTCATGCCGACGAACACGCCGGCCAGCACCAGCGGCACGCTGATCGCGACCACGAGGCCGGTGCGCCAGCCGAGGCTCACGAAGCTCACCAGCAGCACGATCGCCAGCGCTTCCAGGAACGAGCGCTGGAAGTCGCCGACATCGGCCGCGACCACCACCGACTGGTCGTTGAGCCGGCCGATCCGCACACCGAGTGGCAGGGTCGGCTCGACCTGCGCGATGCGTTCCGCGACCTGCTTGCCCAGCGCCAGCATGTTGCCGCCCTCGGCCATGCTGATGCCCAGGCCCAGCGCCGGGTGGCCGTTGTAGCGCATGGTGGCGGCCGGCGGGTCCTGGGTGGCGCGGCGCACGCTCGCCACGTCGCCCAGCCGCAACAGCCGCCCGCCCGCCTTGAGCGGCAGCGATTCCAGCGCGTCCGGCACGTCGAGCGAGGGTTGCGTGCGGATGCGGATGCGGTCGTGCGCGGTGTCGACGAAGCCGCTGGCGACGACACTGTTTTCCTTGCGCACGGCGTCGAACAGCTCCGGCAGGGTGACGCCCAGTTCGGCCAGCTTGCGGTACGAGACGTCGATGTTGATGCGCTCGTCCTGCTGCCCCACCAGCACCACCTTGCCGACACCCGGCACCGTCAGCAGCCGCTCGCGCACCTCCTCGGCGACGTGCTTCAGCTCCGGCAGGGTGAAGTCGTCGGCGGTCATCGCGTAGAGCAACCCGTAGGTGTCGCCGAACTCGTCGTCGAATCGCGGGTCCTGCACGCCGGGGGGCAGGGTGGCGCGGATGTCGCCGACCTTCTTGCGCACCTGGTAGAACAGGCCCGAGACCTGCCCGGCCGGGGTGTCGTCGCGCAGCGTCACGGTGACGACCGCGTGGCCGGGCTGGGTCTGGCTCTGGGTGTGGTCGAGGTGGGCCAGGTCCTGCAGCTTGCGCTCGATCCGGTCGGTCACTTCGCGCGACATCTCGTCGGCCGAGGCGCCGGGCCAGTCGACCTGCACCACCATGTCCTTGACGGTGAACGCCGGGTCCTCGGCGCGACCGAGCGAAAGATACGACCACGCTCCCGCCGCCGCCAACAGCAGCATCGCGAACAGCGTCAGCGCGCGATGGTTCAGCGCCCAGGCCGACAGGTTGAGCTTCACCGCGTGGCTCCGGTCCAGGGTGTCAGCGCCATCTCGGGCTCGATCTGGCCCACCCCCGCGGTCACGACCCGCTCGCCCTCGGCCAAGCCGCCGCGCACCAGCAGCGCGCCGTCGTCGTCGTAGCCGGCCACCTCGACCGGCCGCAGGGCGGCGCGTTGCAGCACCGGGTCGAGCACCCAGACTGCCGGCTGGCCGCCGCGGTCGGTCAGCGCCGTGGGCGGCCGCCGGGCCAAGGGCGGACCCGGCCGGCCGAACGTCACCGTCGCCGTCATGCCGACCCCGAGCGAGCCGGCCGGCGGATCCACC
>CAXTVL010000070.1:9007-10051 GCA_964247515.1 uncultured Acetobacteraceae bacterium
CCGGCGTCCAGCTCGCCGACGAGCCGCCCGGTGCGCGCGGCGTCGGCGAAGGCGCCCACCTCGCGCACCCGGCCGTGCAGCGCCTGGCCGGGCGAGGCCCAGAGCGCCACACCGACCTCGGTCGCGGTGCGCACCTCGGCCAGGCGGTTCTCCGGCACGTCGACGACGATCTCGGTGGCGTCGGTGTGGGCCAGCGTCGCCACCGTCTGCCCGGCGGCGACCACCTGGCCCACCTGCACCGGGAGCGCCGTGATGACGCCGTCGGCGTCGGCGGCGAGGTCGCTGTAGCTGCGCTGGCTGCGCGCCAGCGCCACCTGGCGGGCGGCCTGCATCACGCGCGCCTCGGCCATCCGGCTGGCGCTGTCGCGCTTGTCGTATTGCGACGGCAGGTAGGAGGCGGAGTTGCGCCCCAGCCGGACGTAGCGGCCGAGGTCGGCGCGGGCGTTCTGCGCGTCGGCCAGCGCCGCCTGCAGCGCCGCCTCGGCGGCCTCCTGCGACAGCCGCAAATCGCCCTGGTCGAGCCGCGCCAGCACCTGACCGGCGCGCACGTGGTCGCCGATGTCGACCAGGCGTTGCGTCACCTTGCCGGCGACCCGGAAGCCCAACTCGGCCTGCACGCGCGGCTGCACGGTGCCGGAGAACACCAGCCGCGACGGCAGCGGGCGCAATGCCACCGCGATCACACGCACCGGGCGCGGCGGGTCGGCGGCGGCGGCGCAGAACACGGCAAGGAGCGGCAACAGCGCGGTGAGCAGCGTCGGGCGCATCGTCATACCGCCTGTGTTGCCTGTCCGACGCATACCATAACGCCGTTCAGTGAACAAAGGTAAGTCTCGCGGCGACGGGCGGCAGCGGCACCCCGCGTCAGGTTGGCGTCAGGTTGCGGGCGCTATCGTGGCGGCGGACGGCATCATGCCGCAAGCCGGCGTGGCCGGCCCGGCGCCGCATAACACAGGAGAGAGGCTATGGGCATCGTGTCGAGCTGCTGCGGGCGGACTCCCAAGCCGCCGCCATCGACCGGCACCGAGCTACAGGCCCTGGGGC
>CAXTVL010000071.1:0-3275 GCA_964247515.1 uncultured Acetobacteraceae bacterium
AGGAGTATGCTCGGCAGATGAAGTGCCTGCTGGCCGAGACCTTCGGCCGTGTGGCGGCAGGCGAGGATGAGAACGACTATTATTTCGGCGGCTCCTCGGAGCGCTCCTCGATCGACCCGCCGCTCGCCGGCGAACCCGGCCGCCTCCGCTTCCTGCTGCACGACGACAACTACTTCGCCTCGATGCGCAACATGTGGGTCGACTTCCGGACCAACCGCGCGTCGCGGCGTGACTTCGAGATGTGCGTGCTGCCCGACCTGCACGCGCGGCTGCTGGTCAACGCGGCCGCGGCGACATCGGAGTTCGACGTCGTGACGATCAACTTTCCCTGGCTGGCCGAGTTCGCGGCGCGCGGAGCGCTCTACCCGATCAGCCGGTTGAGCCGGCCCGACGCCATCCAGTCCGAGGATTTCCATCCCGTGGTCTGGGGCGCCGGCGTCTGGCGGCAATCGCAGTACGGGGTGCCGATCTATGTCACCATCGAAGTCCTGGCCGCGCGGCGCGACATCTTCGACGAGGCCGGCCTGTCGCCGCCGCGAAGCTTCGATGAGGTGATCGCCGCGGGACGGGCCCTCCACGCCCCGTCCAAGGGCCGGGCAGGCATCGTCTGGAACGCCGCCCGGGGCATGCCGCTGGCGCACAGCTTCATGTTCTTCCTGGGATGCTGCGGCCGCGGCGTCTTCGAGCACGCCAGCGGCTCCACGGCGGACGCGCGGCAAGTCGGGCGCGTTCAGATCGACAGCCAAGCCGGCCTTCAGGTGCTGGACTACATGCACAGGCTGATCGAGATCTCGCCGCCCGACATCCTCGACATGGAGTGGAAGCGCGGCCTCGACCTGTTCCTGCACGGCCGTTGCGCGATGTCGTATGTCTGGACGATGCGCGCCGCCCGCTTCGAGTACGACGTCCGTTCGACCGTCAAGCGCAAGGTCAGCTACCTGCCGCATCCGGCCGGACCCGGCGGCACCACCCTGTCGCCGATGGGCGGGTTCCTGTTGGCCGTCCCTGCCAACCTGCCGGAGTCGCGGGCGCGGAGGGCCTACGACGCCATCGCGTCGATGGCCTCCAGCGATGCGATGCGGGTTCATGCCAAGAACGGTTTCCCCGTGGTTCCGCGGTTCAGCGTGGCAGCCGATCCGGAAGCGGCGGCCGGCTCCCCGCTGATCGGGGTCGTGGACAAATTGGCCAAGCGCAACCTCATCAGCACGTCGCAGCGGCCGCGCGTTCCTCAGTACGCGCAAATCGAAGGCGTGCTCGGCGAGGTGCTGCACCGCGCGCTCCGACGCGAGTGCAGCGACGCCACGGCCTTGGCGGACGCACAGGCGGCCGTGGCGGCGCTGATGACGCAGTCCCGGTCCGCGGAAAGCGTCCGCTGATTCCGGAGATCAGGTCTTGACCCGGCGCGGCACAAGCCCGTTCGGGTTGGTGACCAGGCGTTGTTCGCCGACAAGCACGAAGTCCGCTCCCGAGGTGAAGGTCCGAGGACCTTGCCGAACGCCTTTGCCACGGTGTCGCGGCGTTGGGGCAATCCGTCGTCCCCCCGCACGGCGCCGAAGATGTTCACTCCGGACATTTTTAGACTTAGTGGCGCCTAGTCCAGCAGTTACGCTTGTTGCAATCCGCCGGGCACAAGGCGGCGACCCTGCGTCGGTCGTCATCGGGAGGGCAGCATGAAAGCCGTACGGTTCCACGACAAGCGAGATATCCGGGTCGAGGACGTGCCCGCGCCACCAGCCCGGCTGGGTGACGCGGACGTGCTCATCCGGCCGATCCTGTGTGGGATCTGCGGCACCGATCTGCACGAATATGTCGCCGGGCCGATCGTGACGCCCGCCGAGCCGCATCCCTACACTGGCGCCAAGCTGCCGCAGATCCTTGGACACGAGTTCTCGGCCGAGGTCATCGACATCGGCTCGGCGGTCGACAACGTCAGGCGTGGCGACCGTGTCTCGATCCAGCCGCTGGTATCGCCGCGCGACGATTACTACGGGCGGCGCGGCCTCTACCATCTCAGCGAGAAAATGGGCTGTGTCGGCCTGTCCTGGGATTGGGGCGGCATGGGCGAGCGCGCCGTCGTCAACAGCTACAACGTGTTCCGCGTGCCGGACGCGGTCAGCGACGTCCAGGCCGCCATGATCGAGCCGGCTGCCGTGGCGCTCTACGCGGTCGACCGGGGCGGCGTGCAGGCGGGGTCGACCGTGCTGGTGTCCGGCGTCGGGCCGATCGGCGCCCTGGCGCTGCTGGCGTGCCGGGCGGCGGGGGCCAGCAAGATCATCGTGTCCGAACCCAATCCGAACCGGCGGGCCCTGGCCAGCCGGCTCGTTCCGGACGCGGTAGTTGTCGATCCCCGAGAGGTCGATGTTGCGGACCTCGTGAAGGACCACACCGAAGAGGGCGTGGGCGTCGACGTGGCGCTCGAATGTGTCGGCCTCGAGGCTTCCCTCAACGGGTGCGCCAAGGCGGTGCGGCGGCGCGGCGCCGTGGTGCAGGTCGGCCTGCACATGCGCCCGGCCGCGGTCGACGCCATGCTCTGGGCGCTGAAGGACATCACGCTCGAAGCGACCTGGTGCTATCCGACCACCATCTGGCCCCGGATCGCGGGCATGATCGCGGCGGGCCTCTACCCGGTCGAGAGGATTGTCACGTCCACGATCGAACCCGAGGAGGTGGTCGAGAAAGGTTTCGACGAGTTGCTCGATCCCTCGGGCCGCAACATGAAGATCTTGGTCCATGTGAGCTGACGCTCCGAAACCGAATCTACCAGTGGAGTCCGCCATGCACTTCATCATCCATGCGCTGGATAAGCCTGACGCGCTCCCAACGCGGCTCGCGCTTTACCAGGCCCACAAGGACTACTTGTCGACCGCTCCCCTTAAAACCGTCATCTCCGGGCCGCTGGTGGCAGAGGATGGCGAGACGATGATCGGTAGCTGCTTCGTGGTCGAGGCGGATTCGATCACCGATGTCCAGGCGTTCCACGACGCCGATCCTTTCAAGGCTGCCGGCGTGTGGGAGCATGTCCATATCAATCGCTTCCTGAAGCGGGTCGACAATCGCTGATCGGAACGGAACCCGCGAACCGGGTCCCGAGCCGCGCGGACCCGTCTCACGCAGGCGGAATGATCTTCTCCGCGCGTAGGCGGTCGAACAGGTCCGTGAACGAGCGTTCGGTCACCTGCAGGTCATTGAACCCGAATTCCCGGCTCTTGGTCATGTCCGTGAAGGTTTCGAGTTCCCGGCCAAGATCGGCGTCGCTGTGCCACCACGATGCCAGG
>CAXTVL010000071.1:3375-9961 GCA_964247515.1 uncultured Acetobacteraceae bacterium
TACTGCTGCGGCGTGCCGGGGAACAGGAAGCCGCGGCCCGTCTCCTTGCAGATCGCCGCGTAGACGGCCAGGGTCACGCCCATGTTCATGGCGTTGCCCAGCGCCCAGCCGATGAGCGTATGGGGCCGGTGTACCGACCAGGCGAACCCTGCCTTGGCCGCCGCCGCGTAGAGGATGTCCTCCTGGACATAGTAGAAGTTCCGGTAGGGGAGCCGGGGCTGGTCTTCCCGGAACGGCGTGTCGGGCTTCGCCTTGCCGTAGGACTCGAACGGTCCGAGGTAGTGCTTGAGGCCCGTCACGAGCGCCACATGGGCAAGGTTGGGCGATGGCGCGAGGGCGTCGAGCAGGTTCCGCAACATCGCCCCGTTGACGCGGCAGTTCTCGTCCTCGGTCTCCTGGCGGGCCCAGGTGCAGAAGAAGACATGGCTGACGTCGAGGCCTGCGAGACCCCGGGTGACACTCTCCCGATCCAGCAGGTCGGCCGTGACTGGCCTGACCCCGGGTCGATCCTGCGGGGGCCGGCGCGCCAGGCCGTGGACGGTCCAGCCTTCGGCGACCAGGAGATCGGCGACGTTGCCGCCGGAGATCCCGGTCACGCCGACCACGAGGGCGTTCTTCTGAGTCATTCCATGATCCTTGTCACTCGGCCGCGACGGGAAGCCGGCCGTCCATCGCACTCTCGCAGAGAACGAAGAAGTCGCGCTGCCCGTCGCCGCCGGCGAAGGCCCGTTCGTATTGCTGGCGCACGAGGGCCGCCATGATCATGGGGACGTGGTCGGCCCGCGCGGTGTCCATGATCAGGTCGAAATCCTTGATCATCTGCTCGACGGTGAACGCCGGCGCATAGTCCCCGCTCACCACCATGTCGCGCTTGTAGCCGATCAGCGGCGAGGCCACGGCGCTCTGGCCGATGACGTCGAGCATGTCGGCCGAGGAGAGGCCTCCCTTGCGTCCGAACGCCAACGCCTCGGCCAGCAAGGACGACGTGGCGCCCACCAGCGAGTTGACGACGAGCTTCAGGTAGCGGGCCTGCTCGGCGTGGCCGAGATAGAACCGCTTGGCCGAGAGGACAGCCAGCAAGGGTTCGACCCGCTCGTAGGCGGCGCGCGGCCCGGACGCCATGACCGACAGCGTGCCGGCCGCCGCCAGGGCGGTGCTCCCCGACACCGGTGCGCGGAGGTAATCGACGCCGCGGACGGCCAGCGCCTCGGCCACCTGCTTGGAGGCCGCCGGGGAGACGGTGCTCATCTCCACCAGCACGGACCCGGGCGTCATGGCGCCGGACAGGCCCTCCGCCCCCAGGACGATCCGCTGCAGCACGACATCATTGGGAATCATCGAGAACACGATGGCGGCCTCGGCGCCGATCGCGGCAAGGTCGGGCGCCGCGACGGCCCCGGCCTCGGTCGCGAACGCGCGGTTCCGTTCGTCGGGTTCGAGGACCAGGACACGATGCCCCGCATCGACCAGCCGCTTGCTCATCGGCCCACCCATCTTGCCGGCGCCGACCCAGCCGACGGTATCGCCTGTCATTTTGTACTTCCTTGACCGCGTCACGTGTTCGTCAACGTGACCTTGATGCATTTCTCGGATTGCTTGCCGAGCTCGAACGCCTCGACGGCCTCGCCTAGAGGAAAGTCGTGGGTCTGGATCGGCGACAGGTCGAGTCTGGCGCGTTCGAGGAAGCGGATCGCCGCCGGCCATACGCCGGGTGAGCCGATGCAGCCGCGCACGGTCAGGTTGCGCATCTGGATGTTGCCGAGATGCGAGCCGATCGCACGGCCGATGTTGATCCCCACCATGGCGACCCGCCCTTCCTCTCGGGCGAGGTCGAACACGAGTCCGAGCGAGGCATCGTGCCCCGAGGCCTCGATGACGAGATCGGCGCCGGTCCCGCCGGTCAGCTCCCTGACCCGCTCGACCGCGTCCTCGTTGACCGGGTCGACGACAGCCTCGGCGCCGAGCTTGAGGGCGGTCTCGCGGCGGTGCGCGATCGGGTCGATCACGATGGTGCGGGCCCGCATCGCGATGGCGGTCGCGGCCGAGACGAGCCCGATCGTGCCACCACCGGACACCACGACAGTCTCGCTCGCATTGGTGCCGCCCAAACGGTTGACGGCATAGAAGCCGCAGGTGAAGGGCTCGATCAGCGCCGCCTGCTTGTCGCCGACGCTGTCGGGCAGCCTGTGCAGCCATTCCGGCTTGGCCGTCAGGAACTCGCGGTCGGCGCCGTCGAGCGAGAAACCGAAATGATGGATGCGGTCAGGCAACTTGACGACGCATTCCCCCACGACCCGGTCACCAGGCCGGAAATTCTTGACGTTGCGGCCGGTCTCCACGACCTCGCCGCACCATTCGTGACCAGGCGTCACCGGATAGCTGATCGGGATGATGTAGCGGCCGGCGAGCAACTCGTAGTCCGAGTGGCAGATCCCGACCGTACGCATCCTGAGCAGGACACCGTTCTCGTCGATCGCCGGCATCGGCACGTTCCTGACAACGGGCTGGTCGGGTCCTTCGAACAACAGGGCTTGCATGGCTTGTCCTCCGATGTGGGGCTGGTCAGGCGACGAGTTCGATGCGCCGCGACTTCGAGGCGCTGACGATGGCTTCGAGCAGCGCGATGTTGGCGACCATTTGCTCCCCGGTGATGGGGTAGGCCTCTTCGCCCCGCACCGCCCGGCCAAACGCCTCGA
Source organism: uncultured Acetobacteraceae bacterium (assembly GCA_964247515.1). Classification (GTDB taxonomy): domain Bacteria; phylum Pseudomonadota; class Alphaproteobacteria; order Acetobacterales; family Acetobacteraceae; genus CAVRQM01. Next base: position 6,072 of record CAXTVL010000071.1, read on the forward strand.
GATTCCACAGCACCGGTTCGGCCTTGCCGACCTGCTCGACGGTGATGGGTTGCCCCTTGAGGCCCTTGGTGACCACCCAGCCGTCGGGAGACTCGACGTGCGCCTTGTCGCGCACCTCGATCCAGCCATCCGAGCCGAACACCGCGAAGCGCGAGACGAAAGGATAGCCGAGCGACGCCGAGACATAGGCCGAACCGCCGTCGCGGAAGCGGACATAGGCACTCATGGTGTCTCCGCCGGGCAGTTCCGAGACGAGCCGTTCGCATGTCACGGCGACCTCGCTCGCGGGTCCCAGCAAGCGCACGGCAAGGTCGGTAAGGTGGATGCCGGTGGCCGTCATGCCGCCCGCCGGGGCATGGGCGGGATCGAGCCGCCAGTTGTCGGGGCTGAGCGACAGGAACTTGTCGTGGCTGAAGTTGGCCTCGATCTGCAGGATTCGCCCGAGGCGCCCGGCATCGGCGTCGGCGAGCAGCGCCGCGATCGGCGGCTCGAAACGCCGCTCGTGCCCCATCCCGAGGACCAGGCCCGCTTCCCGGCACAGACTCACCGAGCGCTCGGCTTCCGCCTTGGTCAGCGCGAGCGGCTTCTCGCAGAAGACGTGCTTGCCGGCGGCAACGGCCAGCCTGATCTGCTCGCTGTGCAGCGCGTGCGGAGTGGCCAACACCACGGCCGACACGCCGGGGTCCCGCAGCGCCACTTCCAGATCGGCCGACAGCGGGAGGTCGCGCTCGCGCGCAAAGGATGTGGCGGCATCCGTGTCCGGCTCGACCGCGCGGACGATGCTGATGACATGGCTGTTGCCACGCACGACATCGACCATCTTGCGGCCCCACCATCCAAGGCCAACCATCGCGACGTTAACCATGAGAGGCCTCCAGACCTATTGGGCCGTGTAGCCGCCGTCGCAGACGAGGCTGGTGCCGGTCACGAACCGGGCCTCGTCGGAGGCGAGGAAAAGGATGCAGTTCGCGACGTCGACCGGCTCGCCGAGCGTGAGTGGATGCTTCCGCTTCATCATGTCGAGATAGACGTCGAGGCCACCAGGATAGGTCTCGCCGGCCTTCATGAAGAGCGGCGTCTTGGTCGAGCCCGGATGGACGGCATTCACGCGGATGCCGTAAGGCGCGTAGCAGATCGCGTCCGTCTTGGTCATCATCAGCACCGCGCCCTTGGTGGCGTGATACGGTGGCAGGTCGTCGTTGCCGATCAGGCCGTAGATCGACGACAGGTTGACGATAGCGCCATGCCCGGCCCGCATCATCGTGGGCACCACATGCTTGACGCACAGGAACGGCCCGCGCACGTTGATCGCGAAGACGCGATCCCATTCCTCGACGGCTACCTCGTGGGCGAACTTGTTCACCCCCGGAATGCCGGCATTGTTGACGAGAATGTCGATCGTGCCCCAGCGATCGAGGACCGTCCGCGTCGCGGCTACAACATCGGCTTCGTGTGACACATCGGTTTTGACGAACATCGCCTCGCCGGCCCTGCTCACGAGGGCATCGGCGGTCGCCTGACCGGTGTCCACGTTGAAGTCGAGAATGGCGACCTTCGCGCCTTCCTCCACGAACCGCTGACAAGTCGCCTCGCCGATTCCGGTCCCACCGCCGGTGATGATAGCAACCTTTCCGCCCAGCCGTGCCATGTCGAAGCTCTCCCTGTGGCCCTTCAGGTCAGGACCATGCCGCCGTCGACCATGAGGGTCTGGCCGGTGATGTAGTCCGAGGCCGCCGAGGCCAGGAAGCTGGTGGTCCCGACGAGGTCGGCGGGCAGCGAGGGGCGGCCCAGCAGGATGCCGGAAGAGAACTCGTTGATGGCCTGCCCGGCTTCCTTGGTAAGCCCAAGCTCCATGAACTCGGCGTCGAGCTGCTTCCACAGCTCGGTCTGGACCACACCAGGCGCGAAGCAGTTGACCGTGATGCGATGCTCGGCAAGCGCCCGCGCCGCGGCCTGGGTCAGCGCCACGACCGCGAACTTGCTGGCACAGTACGCCGCGAACAGCGGGTAGCCCTGTTTGCCGGCGATCGAGGCCGTGTTGATGATCTTGCCGCCGCCGCCCTGGGCGATCATCTGCCGGGCGGCCTCCTGGATGCCGATCATCACGCCAAGGCCGTTGACCCGCATGATGCGGTCGAAGTCCTCCTCGGTGGTGTCGAGGAACTTCATGGTCTGGCTGATGCCCGCGTTGTTGAACATGACGTCGAGGCGCCCGTGGGCTTTGACGACCTCGCCGATCAGCGTCCGGACGCTGTCCCGGCTGGCCACGTCGACCGTGAACGCCTTGGCGTCACCGCCCCGCGCGACGATATGGGCCGCGACATCCTGGGCGGATTCGCGGTCGAGGTCTGCCACCGCGACACGGGCGCCCTTGGCGGCGAGGTCCGCGGCGACGCCGGCCCCGATGCCACGTCCCGCCCCCGCGATGATGATCGATGTTCCGTCCAGCCCGGCAGCCATGTCCGTTCCTTCGGCTCGTTGGCGGGAAATGGTCAGGCGGCCCGCCGCGCGTAGAAGGCCGTCGCGACGACGATGACCAGGCCCTGGATGATGATCTGGAACTGCACCGGCAGACCGAAGAGCAGCACCGCGTTGAACACCGTGACCAGGATCGCGGCCCCCGCCAATGCGCCCGGCAGGGTGCCGCTGCCGCCCGACAGGGCGACGCCGCCGATCACCGCCGCGACGATGGAGTTGAGCTCGAACCCCTTGCCCACCCAGTTGTCGACGACGCCGACGAAGCCCGACAGGATCAGCCCGGCCAACGCCGCGAGCACGCCGGAAATGACGTAGCAGGCGATGGTCACGCGATCGGCGTCGATGCCGACGAGCCTTGCCGTGACCGGATTGCCGCCCGTGATGTAGATCCTGCGGCCGAACGTCGTCTTGTGCAGCAACAACACGAAGACGGTCGCGACCGCGAGCAACGCCACGATGTTGTATGGAACGCCGTGCGCGCTCCCGGCGCCCAGGGTGCGGAAGATCGGCGGCACCGACCCCGACGGGGCACCGTGGGTCCAGGCGAACCGTACACCTTGCAGGACGATCATGGTCGCGAGTGTCGCGAGGAACGGGGACACCTGCCGCTTGGTGACCAGGAACCCGTTGACCAAGCCGGTCGCCGCGCCGATGAACAGGCCAAGCAGCAGCACCGGGGCGGCATCGCTCGCCTTCCCCGAGAAGCTCGTGGCGGCCACCGCCGCCGTCGCCATGATGGAGGCGACCGACAGGTCGAGGCCGCGCACCAGGATCACGAACGTCTGGCCGATGACCACGATGCCGAGCGGCGCCAGTTGCGACAGGAGGTTGCCGAGGTTCTGCGGCTTGAGGAACGACGGCGACACCGCCCCGCAGATCAGGACCAGCCCGAGCAGCACGAGGAAGATGCTGTTGCGCGACGCGACCCGAACCAGCCCGCGCGTCCCGCTTCCCGGCCGCGCGACGAGCTTGGCCGGCACGGCCTGGGTCATGCGACGCTCTTGCGATGTTCGACGTACACCGACACGGCCAGGATGATGATGAGGCCCTGCACCATCAGCTGCACGTAAGTGTCCACATCGAGGAAGTTCAGCAGATTGTTCAGCAGCGAGACCAGGTAGGCGCCGAACAGCGTCCCCATCACGCCGCCCCGGCCGCCGCTCAGCACGGTGCCGCCGACGACCACCGGCGTGATGGATGCCAAGGTGTAGTTGGCGCCGGCATAGGGCTGGCCCGAGCCGAACAGCGCCACGAGATAGATGGCCGTGACGGCGGCGAAGAAGCCCGAGAAGGCGTAGACGAACAGGATCACCTGCGTGCGCGGCAGCCCGATGAGCTTGGCGGCGTTGGCGTCGTCGCCGACGGCGTAGATGTAGCGGCCGAACCGCGTCGAGCGGAGAAAGAGGGCCACA
>CAXTVL010000072.1:0-1090 GCA_964247515.1 uncultured Acetobacteraceae bacterium
CGCCGCGCCCCTGCTCGCGCAGCCAGGCCTGTACCCCGCCGGCGGCGTCGAGCCCGTAGGCGGAGCCGCCCGCCAGCACGATGGCGTCGACCCGCTCGATGCCGCCGCCGGGCGCCAGCATCTCGATGTCGCGCCCGCCGGGAGCGCCGCCCAGCACGCAGGCCGACGCCACCGCCGGCTGCTCGAACAGGATCGCGGTGACGCCGGAGCCCAGCGCCAGGTCGGTCGCGTGGCCCACCGCGAGGCCGGCGATGTCGGTGATCGCGTTGTCCATGCGGCCTTGCATAGCCGAGCCGCCCGTGGCCCGGTAGGCTGCGGCACAGATCGAGGAGCCCCGTCATGCCGGACAGACCGTTCGAGGCCGCGCTGATCGTGGGAGCGGGGGCGGGCGTCAGCGCCTCGCTGGCCCGCCTGTTCGCGCGCGAGCGGATGCAGGTGGCGCTGGCCGCCCGCGACACGTCCAAGCTCGCCGAGCTGGGGCGCGAGACCGGCGCCACGCTGTTCGAGTGCGACGCGTCCGATCCGGCGCAGGTGGCCAAGCTGTTCGAGGGCGTCGAGGCGGCGATCGGCGCGCCCGACGTCGTGGTCTACAACCCGAGCTACCGCGTGCGCGGCCGCCTGGTCGACCTCGACCCCGCCGAGGTGGCGCGCACGCTCGACATCACCGCGTTCGGCGCGTTCCTGGTGGCGCAGCAGGCGGCGAGGCGGATGGTCGCGAACCGGCACGGCGCCATCCTGCTGACCGGCGCCTCGGCGGGTATCAAGGGCTACCCGCAATCGGCGCCGTTCGCGATGGGCAAGTTCGCGTTGCGGGGCCTGGCGCAGAGCATGGCGCGCGAGCTGTCGCCCCAGGGCATCCACGTCGTCCACATGGTCATCGACGGCGGCGTGCGCAGCGCGGCGCGCCGCCCCGACCCGGAGCGCCCCGACGCCATGCTCGACCCCGACGCCATCGCCGCCTCGTACCTGCATCTGCTGCACCAGCCGCGCAACGCCTGGAGCTGGGAGCTCGAGGTGCGGCCCTGGGTCGAGACCTTCTGAGCCGCGCGCCGTGCCGATCTCGCTGGTCGCTCTCGACGCCGACGACACG
>CAXTVL010000072.1:1100-2478 GCA_964247515.1 uncultured Acetobacteraceae bacterium
GTTCTGACCCCGTCATGCCAATCACGCTGATCGCGCTGGATGCCGACGACACGCTCTGGCACCACGAGACGTTCTTCCGCGTGAGCCAGGAGCGCTTCGCCGGCCTGCTGGCGGAGTTCGCCGAGCCGGAGGCGCTGCTCGCCCGGCTGGAGGCGACCGAGCAGGCCAATCTCGGCATCTATGGCTACGGCGCCAAGGGTTTCACCCTGTCGATGCTGGAGACGGCGTTGGCGGTGGGCGGCGCGGCGGTGCGCGGCCCGGTGCTGGCGGAGATCCTCGATCTGGGCCGCGAGCTGATGCGCCACCCGGTCGAACCGCTGCCCGGCGTGCGCGCGGCGCTGGAGGAGTTGGCCGAGCTGGCGCCTCTGGTGCTCGTGACCAAGGGCGAGCTGTTCCATCAGGAGGCCAAGCTGGCCGCCTCGGGGCTCGGCGCGCTGTTCTCGGCGGTCGAGGTGGTGAGCGACAAGAACGCCGCCACCTACCGCCGCGTCTTCGAGCGCCACGGCGGCGGTCCGCAGGCGGCGGTGATGGCCGGCAACTCGGTGCGCTCCGACGTGCTGCCGGTGCTCGAGGTGGGCGGCTACGCGGCGCTGATCCCATACCCGTTGGTCTGGGCGCACGAGGCGGCGATCGTGCCGCATGGGCACGCGCGCTTCCGGGTGCTGCAGGCGTTGGGCGAGTTGGCGGGGTGGGTGAGAGACATAAGTCGCGCATGAGCAGATCTGGAGGTTTTGCGAGTGCCTCTCTGGTCTTCAACGGCATGAGAGCAGGGCAAGCGTCGCGTATCGCGGTTCGGTCGCGACCCTGCCCCCGACGTGCCGAAGCCAGGCTGCTGAACAGGTGCTCGTTCAGGCATTCGTCCCGCAAGCGGCCATCGAAGCCTTCGACGAACCCGTTCGGCCGCGGCTTGCCGGGCGGAGCCTGCGAACGTTCCGCGAGCGTAGCTGGTGGAATGCTGGCGAGGGGCGATGCGGTGCCACGGCACCAATCTTTCCTCCTGCCAGCGCGGGATGGCGTGCGACGTCAGCTCGGCGCCGCTGTCGCCGACGGTCATCGCCGGGCTACAGCCACGCCGCCGCGAGTGGTCCCCGTCGCATCGCCCAAGTCACGGCCGGCACGGTCGGCTCCGACGGCCGTCGCCGCAAAGCGACGGCACGGATCGCGCTATCGCAGGATGCTGCGGATCGCGAAGCCGACCACGCCCCAGAACGGCAGCATCAGCGCCAACCCCAGCATGATGCCGCGCGCCGGACTCATCGCGTCGCGGTCGTCGGGCAGGTCGGCGTAGCCCGGGGCCGCCTCCGCCGCGTCGGCCGGCGCCTCGCAGCCGACGGCGGCGCGCCACAGCGGCGAGGCCACCGGCGCCGGCTTGCTAGGG
>CAXTVL010000072.1:2488-9944 GCA_964247515.1 uncultured Acetobacteraceae bacterium
CTCCGCCAACGCCTCGCTCGGCGTGGTCCCGACCGTCGATTCGGTGATCGACGCCAATTCCCCAGTGTCGCTCATGTCCGCTCCTCGAACCCCATGCAGCCCATGACGCTTGGTAGGAGATGTTGATGAAGGGCGCGTTAACGCCACAGGCGCCACGGCGCGTCCTCTCCTCCAATACAGAACCACTTCTTCTTTTACATTCGTATCGGACGAGCAGCCCCAAACCGAGTGGCCGATCGTCTACTTAACGTATAGCTTGATGCTTCCACGTAACGCTACCGTCGAATGCGTACGATCTGTCGAGTGTTGTTGGCCCGACGATTCCGGGGCACCATCGCCTCGCGAGGCAACGACGGAGCGGGAATTGGCGGCGATCGAGCCTGAGATGCTGGTGTTCGCGGCCATCTGCGACCTTGCGGGCCAGGTCCGGGGCAAGGCGTTCCCGCTGGTCGACCTGCCGGCGCGGCTGCGCACCGGGGTGGGCTACACGCACAGCAACATCATGATGTCGGCGTTCGGGCCGATCCACGAGACCCCGTTCGGCACCGCCGGCGACCTGATGCTGCTGCCCGATCCCGAGGCCGGCGCCGAGGTGGGCTTCGCGCCCGACGACGTGGAGCGGCTGTTCCTGGGCGATCTGCGCACGCTGGACGGGGCCGCCTGGGAGTGCTGCCCGCGCGAGTTCCTGCGCCGCGGCCTGGCGGCGCTCGGGGCCGAGGCCGGCCTCACGCTGCTGGCCGCGTTCGAGCAGGAGTTCACCTACACCGGCGTGCAGGACCGCCCGTCCGCGACCTACGGCCTCGACCTGTTCCGCCGCCAGGGCCGGTTCGGCGCGACACTGCTGGGCGCGCTGCGCCAGGCCGGCATCGCGCCCGATTCGTTCCTGCCGGAATACGGCGCCCGCCAGTTCGAGGTGACGGTCGCGCCCAAGCCCGGGCTGCGCGCCGCCGACGAGGCGGTGCTGGTGCGCGAGCTTGCCCGCGCCACCGCGCACCGGATGGGCGAGCGCGCGATCATGGCGCCGATGCCGGAGCCGGACGGCGCCGGCAACGGCACCCACATCCATTTCAGCCTGCGCGACGCCGCCGGCCGCCCGGCGATGGCCGAGCCGGGGGCGCCGTTCGGCCTTTCCGCCGCAGGCGCGAGCTTCGTCGCCGGCGTGCTGGAGCACCTGCCGGCGCTGTGCGCGCTGACCGCGCCCAGCGTCGCCTCGTACTATCGCCTGACGCCGAACAAATGGGCGCCGACCTGGGCGGTGCTGCTGGAGGGCGACCGTGGCTCGGCGCTGCGGGTCTGCCCGGTGTTCGCACCCGCCTCGGCGGAGGACGCGGCCGCGAAGTTCAACGTCGAGTTCCGCGTGGCCGACGCCGCCGCCAGCCCCTACATGGCGTTGGGCGCCATCGTCCATGCCGGCCTGGACGGCATCCGCCGCCGTCTGCCGCCCCCTGTGCCGCCGCCCGCCGATTTCTGGTCCCGCGACGCGACGGCGCGCGAGCGCATCGGCGTGCGCAAGCTGCCGGCGAGCCTGGCCGACGCGCTCGACGCGCTGGAGGCGACACCGGCCGCCCGCGATTGGCTCGGCCCCACGCTGCGCCACGCCTACCTGCGCCTGAAGCGCGCCGAGATCGCCTCGCTCGACGGGCTCGACCCGCGCGCCGTCTGTCACCGTTACGCGGAGGCCTATTGAACGCCATGCCCTTGCTCGACCCAGACGAAGCCGACCCGGTGCGGGTGCTGCGGCCGCGTGGCCGTTCCGAGTTCGTGCTCACCGTCGACCATGCCGGCCGCGCGCTGCCGCGCCGCCTGGGCGACCTCGGCGTCCCGCCCGCCGAGCTGGCGCGGCACATCGGCTGGGACATCGGCATCGCCGCGGTCTCCGAACGCTTGTCGGCGGCACTCGACGCCGCGGCGGTGATGCAGCTCTATTCGCGCCTGGTGATCGACTGCAACCGCGGCCACGGCGTCGACAGCTCGGTGCCGGTGGTCAGCGAGAGCACGCCGATCCCGGGCAACCGCGATCTCACGGCCGATGAGCTGGCGATGCGGCGCGAGGGGCTGTTCGTGCCGTACCACGCGGCGATCGCGAGCCTGCTCGACGCGCGCGCCGCGGCCGGCCAGCGCAGCGTCGTGGTGGCGATGCACAGCTTCACGCCGGTGTTCAAGGGCGTCTCGCGGCCGATGCACGTGGGCGTGCTGTTCAACCGCGACCCGCGCCTGGGCCGCGCGCTGCTCGCCTTGTTGCGGCGCGAGTCGGGCCTGGTGTGCGCCGAGAACGAGCCGTACGCGGTGAGCGACGAGAGCGACTACGGCATCCCGACCTATGGCGAGCGGCGCGGCCTGCTGCATGTCGAGCTCGAAATCCGCCAGGACCTGATCACCGGGCCGGACGGGCAGGCGGAGTGGGCCGACCGTCTGGCGCGCCTGCTGCCGCAAGCCGCCGCCCAGTTCGCCGAGGCGCGGGCATGACCGCGCTCAGCCGCGACGTGCCGATCGACATCGCCCGCGCCGCGCTGTTGTTCGTCGACGTGCAGAACTACAACGCGCGTCCCGATGGCGGCGAGTACGGCCACCTCGACGCCGCCGACCGCGAGGAGAAGTACGGCGAGTTCTTCCGCGTCATGGAAGCGCGGGCACTGCCCAACATGCGCAGGCTGCAGGCCGCCTGCCGCGCCGCGGGCATCGAAGTCACCTACACGGTGATCGAGAGCATGACGCAGGACGGGCGCGACCGCAGCCTCGACTACAAGATCAGCGGCTTCAACGTGCCGCGCGGCTCGTGGGACGGCCAGGTGCTCGACGCCATAGCACCGTCGGGCGACGAGATGGTGTTCCGCAAGACCTCGTCGTCGCTGTTCATCTCGACCAACGCCGATTACGTCTACCGCAACCTCGGCGTGCGCTCGTTGATCGTGGCCGGCGTGCTGACCGACCAGTGCATCGACAGCGCGGTGCGCGACGCCTGCGACCTCGGCTACCTGGTGACGACCGTGACCGACGCCTGCGCCACGCTGACGCCGGAGCGGCACGACTGGTCGCTGCGCAACAACCGCGGCTACTGCCGGCAAGTCACGACCGACGCGATGGTCGCCGAGATCGAACGCCTCTCGCCACGCTGACCGCCCATCGCGCGGGCACGCCCTGCCCACTGGTTCGGCGGCCTGCCGCGCGCGGTGCAGAAATCGTTTCGCCGCGCAAAATAACCGTGATCGCGCCCGGGGTGTCGCGTTGACTTGCATCCGAGCCTGACCCTAGCGTCCGGCCTGTCGAGGACATGGGTTGAGGCGAACATGCGGTCAGGGCTTTTGCGGTCGGCGATCATCGGGGTGGCGTTGGCGGGGACGATGGCGGCGGCGCGGGCGCAGCCGGTGCGCGGCGGCAAGCTGAGCTTCGCGCGCAACGCCGATTCGCTGTTCCTCGACCCGGTGCTGAACGACAACAACACCGATATCTGGATCCTGACCAGCCTCAACGCCGGGCTGCTGGCACCGACCGCCGACGGCAAGGGCGTCAAGCCGGCGCTGGCGACGTCGTGGGGCGCCTCGGCCGACGGCAAGACCTTTACCGCGACCCTGCGGCCGGGCGCCAAGTTCGCCGATGGCAGCCCGGTCACGGCCGAGGACGTGGTGTGGTCGCTCGACCGTGCCCGCGATCCCAAAGCGGGAACGTGGAACTTCCTGCTCGCCTCGATCGACAAGGTTGCGGCGGACGGTGCCGGCAAGGTGGTGCTGACGCTGAAGAATCCCGATCCCAGCCTGCCGGCGGCGCTGGCCACGTTCAACGCCGCGATCATGCCGAAAAAGCTGTTCATGGCGTCCAAGGGGGCCAACGACGACGAGCGCGCGCACAGCTTCGCCGAGCACCCGGTCGGCGCCGGGCCGTTCATGCTCGACAGTTGGCAGCGCGGCAGCAAGATGGTGCTCAAGCGCAACCCGCATTATTGGGGCAAGGATCCCAGCGGCACGCCGTTGCCCTATCTCGACGAGGTCGACCTCAGCATCGTGCCGGACGACGCGACGCGCATCCTGCAGTTGCGGGCCGGCCAGATCGACGCCACCGAGTTCGTGCCGTACGAGCGGGTCAAGGAGCTGGGCGGCGACCCGAAGCTCACCGTGGGCCTGTACCCGTCCACCAAGGTCACGTACGTGCAGCTCAACGCGCGGCTGAAGCTGAACGACGGCAGCGACAACCCGCTGTCCAACGAGAAGGTGCGCCAGGCGCTGAACTACGCGCTGAACAAGAAGGCGATCATCCAGATCGTGACGCACGGCCTCGGGACGCCGATGGAGTCCTACATGTCCTCGACCACGCCGCTCTACGCGGCCCAGGGTCCGGTCTACCCGTACAGCATGGCCAAGGCGAAGGCGTTGCTGGCCGAGGCCGGCTATGGCAAGGGGTTCAACCTGGTGGCGTTGTCGCAGGCCGGCAGCGCCGACGACGTCTCGACCCTGGCCGCGATGCAGCAGATGTGGGCGCCGCTCGGCGTGAAGCTGTCGATCCAGCAAATGGACCTGGTCTCGCTCGACGCGCACTACCACAAGTACGACTTCCAGATGCGTACCGGCTACTGGACCAACGACATCGCCGACCCGAACGAGATCACCTCGTATTTTGCCTACTATCCCAACATCCAGTGCCAGTACAGCGGCTGGAAGAACGACCGCATCGACGCCCTGTACGACCAGAGCCAGGTCGAGCAGGACCCGGCCAAGCGCGCGGCGCAGTACAAGGAGATGCAGACGACGTTCGTGCGGGCCGCGCCGATGTTCTTCCTCTACGAAAGCCCGTTCGCGGCCGCCAGCGTCAAGAAGGTCCATGGCTTCATGCAGATCCCGCTGGGCAACTACGTGTTCGATACCGCCTACGTGGAGAAGTAGCCGCCCGCCGTGCTCGCCCGCATCCTCGGCCGGCTGCTGCAGGCCATCCCGACGCTGGTGCTGATCGGCGTCGTCGTGTTCGTGCTGGTGCGGCTGCTGCCGGGCGACCCGGCCAGCGCGCTGCTCGGCAGCCGCGCCACACCGGAGAACATGGCGCGGCTCAACGCGCAGATGGGCTTCGACCAGCCGATCGCCGTGCAGTTCGGCCTGTTCCTGGCCCGGCTCGCGCATGGCGACCTCGGCCTGTCGGTGACGCGGCGCATTCCGGTGACGCGGGTGATCCTCGACCGGCTGCCGGTGACGCTGGCGCTGGTCGGCCTGTCGTCGGCGATAGCGCTCGCCCTGGCGGTGCCGCTGGCGTTCCTGGCGGCGCTGCGGCGCAACCGGGCGGCCGACGTCGCCTTGCGCGGCGCGTTCCAGGTCGGGCTGTCGACGCCCACCTTCTATCTCGGCCTGCTGCTGCTGGGCTTCCTCGGCGCGCAGTTGCATTGGTTCCCGGTGGGCGGCAGCGGCGAGGGGTTCTGGGACGAGCTCTACCACCTGATCCTGCCGGCGGTGACGCTGGCGTTGAGCCTGGCGGCGATCCTGATGCGCAGCCTGCGCAGCGCCGTGATCGGCGTGCTCGAGTCGGAATACGTCGACTTCGCCCGCGCCAAGGGTCTGTCGCCATGGCGGGTGATGACCGGGCACGTGCTGCGCAACGCGCTGATCTCCACCGTGGCGCTGCTCGGCCTCAACGTCGGCGTGCTGCTCGGCAACACCGTCATCGTGGAAAGCGTGTTCGCCGTGCCCGGCATCGGGGCGCTGGTGGTCGAGGCGACGTTCGGGCGCGACTACCCGGTGGTGCAAGGGGTGACGCTGGTGCTGGCGGTCATGGTGTCCCTGGTGTTCATCGCGACCGACCTGCTGGAGAGCTGGCTCGACCCGAGGGCTGCGGCATGAGTGGCGCCGCGCCCACGCTGTCGGACGCGCCGCCCCTGCGGCGGCGGCGGCCCAAGGTCGGCCGGCTGCCGGTGCCGTTCCTGATCGGCGTGCTGCTGACGGCGCTGTTCGTGCTGGCGGCGGTGATGCCTGGCGTGCTCGCGCCCTACGACCCGCTCAGCTTCGACTACGACAACTTGCAGGTGGGGCCGAGCTGGCAGCACCTGTTCGGTACCGACAATTTCGGCCGCGACGTATTCTCGCGCACCCTGTGGGCGGCGCAGGTCGACCTGCAGATCGCGCTGTTCTGCACCCTGCCGCCGATGCTGTTCGGCACCGTGGTCGGCGCCTTCGTCGGCTATTACGGCGGCTGGCTCGACGCGATCTTCGGCCGCGTGGTCGACGTGGTCATCACCTTCCCGTTCATCGTGCTGGTGATCGCCATCGTGGCGGTGCTCGGACCCGGCCTGATCAACGTCTACATCGCGGTCAGCGTGGTCGGCTGGGTGTTCTACGCGCGGCTGGTGCGGGCCGAGATGCTGGTGCTGCGCCGCGCCGACTTCGCCGCCGCCGGCCGGGTCATGGGCTACGGCGACCTGCGCATCATCTTCCGCCACCTGCTGCCCAACGCGCTGACCGCCGTGGTGGTGTACTGGATGACCGACATGGCGCTCGACATCCTGCTCGGCTCGAGCCTCGGCTATCTCGGCCTGGGCGCGCAGCCGCCCACCGCCGAATGGGGCGTGATCGTCGCCGACGGCAAGAACTTCATGGAGACCGCCTGGTGGATGACGGTGTTCCCGGGGGCGGCGATCGTGGCCTGCGGCTGCGGGCTGAGCCTGCTGGGCGACGGCTTGGCCGACCTGATGGCGGTGCGCCGGTGACGCTGCTCGCCGTGCGCGGGTTGCAGACACGCTTCGCGACCCCGCGCGGCGACATCGCCATCGTCGACGGCGTGGACCTCGACGTGCGCGAGGGCGAGATGCTGGGGCTGGTGGGCGAGAGCGGCTCGGGCAAGAGCATGACGCTGCGCTCGATCCTGCGCCTGGTGCGCCCGCCCGGCCGCGTCACCGGCCAGGTGCTGTGGCGCGGCGACGACCTGCTGGCGCTGTCCGAGGCGCGGATGCGCGCGGTGCGCGGACGCGAGATCGGCATGATCTTCCAGGAGCCGACCACGGCGCTGAACCCGGTCGCCAGTGTCGGGCGGCAAATCCTGGAGAACCTGGAGGCGCACAGCGACCTCGGCCGCGCTGCCCGCCGGCGCCGCGCGGTCGAGCTGCTGGACCTGGTGGGCATCCCGGCGGCCGCGCGCCGGCTCGACGACTACCCGCACCAGTTCTCCGGGGGGATGCGGCAGCGCGCGATGATCGCCATCGCGCTGGCGTCGAGTCCCAAGCTGCTGCTGGCCGACGAGCCGACCACGGCGCTCGACGTCACCATCCAGGACCAGATCCTGAAGCTGCTGCTGCGGCTGCGCGAGACGCTGGGCATGGCGGTGGTGCTGGTCACGCACGACCTCGGCGTGGTGGCGCAGAGCTGCGACCGGGTGGCGGTGATGTATTCGGGCCGCATCGCCGAGCTCGGCAGCGTCGGGCAGGTGTTCGCGCGGCCGGGCCACGCCTACACGCTGGGCCTGCTGCAATCGGTGCCGGACGCGCAGC
>CAXTVL010000073.1:0-3960 GCA_964247515.1 uncultured Acetobacteraceae bacterium
GCACCAGCGCCCGCGCGCCGCAGGCGACGGCGTAGTCGGCCAGCTCCTCGGCCTCGGTGGCGCGGACCGGGTTCCACTCGTTGAAGCGCTGCAGGGCGTTGATCGACAGGATGGCGATGCCGCGCGCCTGCGCCGCGTCGCGCACCACGCCGGCCAGCGTGCCGTCCTGGATCGCCGTCCCCGGCAGGTCGTTGCGCAGCTCGACGCGCTCGAGCCCCAGCTCGCGGGCCAGGGTGAAGAGGCCGGCCACGTCGCGGCGGGGCGCCGCGATGTGGTTGAGGGCGAACGGCAGTGCCATGCTCAGGCCTTGCGGCGGCGGCGCTGGCGGAACTGGTCGGCGGTCACGGCGGCCACGATGATGATGCCCTTCACGATGTCCTGGATATACGAGTCGATGCCGAGGAAGGTGAAGCCGCTGGTCATCACGCCCAGGATCACCGTGCCGATCACCGTGCCGGTGATGCGGCCCACCCCGCCCGACAGGCTGGTGCCGCCGATCACCGCGCCGGCGATGGCGTCCAGTTCGTACGACATGCCCATGCCGGCCTGTCCCGAGCCGGCGCGCGCCGCCGTGACCACGCCGCCGAGGCCGGAGAGCAGCCCGGCCAGCGTGTAGACCACGATCAGGTGCCGGCCCACCGAGATGCCGGAGACCCGTGCGGCCTGCACGTTGGCGCCGATCGCGTAGGTGAACTTGCCGTATCGCGTGTAGCGCAGCGCCACGTGGAAGATCAGCGCCGTCAGCAGGAAGATCGCCACCGGGATGGTGCCGGAGCCCAGCCAGTCGAACGCCTCGGAAAGCTGGCTGATCGGCTGGCCGTGCGTGTAGAAGCGCGCCAGGCCGCGCGCCGTGACCATCATGCCCAGGGTGGCGATGAACGGCGGGATGCCGGTGGTGGCGATCAGCGAGCCGTTGACCAGTCCCGCCAGCCCGCCCACGCCCACGCCGAGCAGGATCGGCAACAACGCCGGCAGGTCGGTGAGGAACGGGAACACGGCGCGGCTGTTGTCGGCGGTCTGCGCCAGGCTCGCCGCCGCCATCGCCGACAGCGCCAGCACCGAGCCCGACGACAGGTCGATGCCGGCGGTGATGATGACCTGGGTGACGCCGATCGCCAGCAGGCCCACGATCGAGACTTGCAACAGGATGATCTGCAGCCGCTGCGGGTTGAGCAGGAAGCTCTGGCCACGGTGCAGCCAGCCCAGCGCCTCGAAGATCAGCGCGATGCCGACCAGGACGAACAGGATGTTGGCCTCGGTCGGCAGCCGGAACGGCCGCCGCTGCGGCGCCACCAGCACCGGCGTTTTCGTGGTGACGCTCATGGGCAGGCCCTCCCTGTTGGCGCCGTTCAGCCCGACGCGAGTTGCATGACGCTGACCTGGTTCGCCTCGGCGCGGTCGAGGATGCCGGTCATGCGGCCCTCGTGCATCACCAGCACCCGGTCGCTCATGCCTAGCACCTCGGGCATCTCGGACGAGATCATGATGACCGCCAGGCCCTCGGCCGCGAGGTCGGAGATCAGCCGGTGGATTTCCGCCTTGGCGCCGACGTCGATGCCGCGCGTCGGCTCGTCGAGGATGAGGATTTTCGGCTTGGTCATCAGCCAGCGGGCGATCAGCGCCTTCTGCTGGTTGCCGCCGCTGAGGTTCTGCACCGTCTCGGCGAGGTTGGGCGTCTTGACCCGCAGGCTCTCGCTCATCGTCTCGCACAGCGCGCTCAGCGCGCCCTGGCGGACGAAGCCCGCTGTGGTGAAGCCGCGGCGCAGCACCGCCATCTCCATGTTGTCGCCCACCGAGAGCAGCAGGAACAGGCCCGACTGCTTGCGGTCCTCGGTCAGCAGCGCCATGCCGTGCGCCATCGCGGTCTTGGGCGAGTCGACCCGGACCTCGCGCCCGAACAGGGTGATGCTGCCCGAGGTCGCCGGGGTCACGCCGAACAGCGCCTCGGCGACGTTGGTGCGCCCGGAGCCGATCAGGCCGGCCAGGCCCAGGATTTCGCCGCGGCGCAGCTCGAAGCCGATGTCGCGGAACACGCCGTCGAGGGTGAGGTCGCGCACCGAGAGCACCACCTCGCCGTGCGGCACCTCCTTCTTGGGGA
The DNA here is from genome assembly GCA_964247515.1 of uncultured Acetobacteraceae bacterium. GTDB lineage: Bacteria > Pseudomonadota > Alphaproteobacteria > Acetobacterales > Acetobacteraceae > CAVRQM01. The sequence continues at coordinate 2,099 of CAXTVL010000073.1, forward strand.
ACATCTGCGTCAGCTCGCGCCCGACCATCAGCGTGATCACCCGGTCGCGGTCGAGGTTGGCGGCGAGGTCGGTCGCGACGTGCTTGCCGTCGCGGAACACCGAGACCTCGTCGGCGATGGCGAACACCTCGCCCATCTTGTGCGTGATGTAGACGATGCCGCAGCCCTCGGCGCGCAGGCCCCTGACGATCGCGAACATCTGCTCGACCTCGCGCTCCATCAGCGCCGAGGTCGGCTCGTCCATGATCAGGATGTCGCTGCCGTAGGAGACCGCCTTGGCGATCTCGATCATCTGCCGGTTGGCGATGGTGAGCTCGCCCACCTGCCGCTCCGGGTCGATCGGGATGCCGAGCCGCTCGAACAGCGCCACCGTGCGCCTGCGCATCTCGCCGTGGTCGACGAAGCCCAGGCGGGTCAGCGGCTCGCGCCGGATCCAGATGTTCTCGGCCACCGTCATGAACGGCATCAGGTTCAGCTCCTGATGCACCATGGCGATGCCGAGCTCGATCGCCTCCAGCGGCGAGGTCATCGCCACCGTCTCGCCGCGCACCTTCACCGTGCCGCTGGTGGGGGCGATCATGCCGGCCACGATCTTCATCAGCGTCGACTTGCCGGCGCCGTTCTCGCCCATCAGCGCGTGCACCGTGCCCGGGCGCAGCCGCAGGCGCACCCCGTCGAGCGCCACCACGCCGGGGAACTCCTTGCGCACGTCCTCGAGTTCGAGCAGGTACTCGCCCTCGAAGCGCGCCCGCTCGATGGTGGCCTGCATCGGAACAGCCTATTTGTTCATGAAGGTCTTGTAGTTCTGCTTGTCGACGAGCTGGAACGGCACCCAGTTCCAGCTATCGACATGCTCGCCCTTGGCCAGCTTGACGGCGGCGTCGACCGCGCCGCGGCCCTGGCCGCGCGCGTCCTGGAACACGGTGACGGCGAGGTTGCCGCGCGACATCTCGGTCAGCGCGTCGGGCGTCGCGTCGACGCCGCCCACCAGCACCTTCTGCGGCGACACGCCGGCCTGCTTCATCGCGAGCAGGGCGCCGATCGCCATCTCGTCGTTGTTCGCCGCCACCGCGTCGATCTTCTCGCCCGAGACGATCCAGTTGTTCATCAGGTCGATGGCTTCGTTGCGCTGGAAGTTGGCGGTCTGCTTCTGCACGACCTTCATGCCGGGGTATTTGGCCACCACCTGCTCGACGTCCTTGGTGCGCAGGTCGGCGGCGTTGGTCGCGAGCTCGCCCTGCATGATGGCGACGTTGCCCTTGTAGTTCATCAGCTTGGCCAGCTCCTCGGCCTCCAGCGTGCCGGACTGGGTCTCGTCCGAGCCCACGAACGACACGCCGGCGGGCAGGGCGGCCTCGATCGGCTTGCGGTTGACGTAGACCAGCGGCGTGTGCGCGTCGACCGCGAGCTTGGTCATCTTCGGCGTCGCCGTGGTGTCGACCGGGTTGACGATGATGGCGTTGGCGTGCTCGGCGACGAAGTTCTGGATCTGGCTGAGCTGCTTGCCGATGTCGCCCTGCGCGTCCTCGAACTGCAGGTCGACGTCGCCCATCTTCGCGGCCTCGGCGCCCATGGCGTTGCGCAGGATGGTGAGGAAGTTGTCGTCGAAATGCGCCATCGAGACGGCGATCTTGGTGCGGGCCTGGGCGGCGGGCGCCAGGGCGGGGGCGGCCAGCATCGCCAACGTGGCGGCGGCGCAGAGCAACTGCTTCTTCATGGACGTCCCTCGGTTCGTTGACAGCGCCAGCTTCAGGCTGGCGTCATGAATTGTTTTAACGACGGCCACGTACCGTCGGCAAGGCAAATGCGACGGCTGCGGCGGAAGCTCTCAAACCCCCTCTTTCTCTCTTGACGTGTCTTGC
>CAXTVL010000073.1:3970-4502 GCA_964247515.1 uncultured Acetobacteraceae bacterium
CCGCGCGACGGCCGGGCTGCCGACGCCGCTGGCCGCGACCAGCCTCCCCGTCGCGTCGAGGTGGAAGAACAGCAGCGTCCCCTCGCCCTCGCGCCGGACGGTCGTGACCCCGGCGTCCGGCAGCCCCGCCACCTGCAGCGTCTGCTCGTACTGATCGGACCAGAACCAGGGCACCTCGTCGCTGGCGAGGTCGTGGCCCAGCATGTTGCGCCCGGCCAGCGTGCCTTGGGACTGCGCGTTGCGCCACGCCTCCAGCCGCAGCCGGCGGCCGCCGTAGAGTGCCGACGGCCAGGAGCAGCAGTCCCCGGCCGCGAAGATCGCCGGGTCGCTGCTGCGCAGACGCTCGTCGGCCGCGACGCCGTTGTCGATGGCCAGGCCGCCCGCTTCGGCCAGGCCGGTTTCCGGCAGCGCGCCGACCCCCGCGACCACGCCGTCGCACGGCAGCGTCGAGCCGTCCCGCAGTTCGCCCACGAGGCCGTCCGCGACGGCGCGGCTGCGGCCGATCCCGACGCCGAGGCGGACCGCGACCCCG
>CAXTVL010000073.1:4512-9846 GCA_964247515.1 uncultured Acetobacteraceae bacterium
CGGCCTCGACCAGTGGCACCGCGCAGCCACGCAAGGGGGCGCTGGCGGCGATCTCCAGGCCGATGAAGCCGCCGCCGATCACCACCAGCCGCGCCCCGCGACGCAGCCGGGTGCGCAGCGCCAGCGCGTCGGCAAAGGTGCGCAGGTACAGCGCGTGCTCGGCACCCTCGACCGACAACCTGCGCGGCCGGGCGCCGGTCGCCAGCAGCAGCCGGTGGTAGCCGAGGCGGCTGCCGTCGGCGCATTCCACGACACGGTCCTCGCGGTCGACCGCGACCGCCCGCGCGCCGGGCCGGAACTCGATGCCACTTTCCACCAACCGCTCGCGGCTCACGACCATGGCGCAATCGGGCTCCTGCTCGCACAGCATCGCCGCCTTGGACAGCGGCGGGCGTTCGTACGGAGGCAGCGCCTCGTCGGCCAACAGCGTCACGCCGCCGGTCCAGCCATGCTCGCGCAGCGCCAGGCAGGCGCGCGCGCCGGCCTCGCCGCCGCCCACGACCACCATGCCGGGCGCGGCCATCGCCATTAGCCGATGTCGATCAGCACCGCGTCGCCTTCGACGCGCACCGGGTAGGTCCTGAGCGCGACGCAGACCGGGGCGCCCTTGGGCTCGCCGCTGCGGTAGTCGAAGCGGCCGTTGTGCTTCGGGCACTCGATGATGTCGCCCATCACCAACCCGTCGGCCAGATGCACCGCCTCGTGCGTGCACAGCCCGTCGGTCGCGTACCAGGCGCCGGCCTCGCTGCGGTAGACGGCGAAGCTGCGGCCGGCGTGGTCGAAGCGGATCACGTCCTCCGGTTCCACGTCGTCGGTGGCGCAGGCCTGGACCCAGCTCATCGCCTCACTCCGCCGGCATCATCTGCGCGCCCGCCGGCAGTTCGCGGCGCACGAAGTAGGTCGGGTCGCGGCGCTGGCGGATCAGCGCGGGGATGATCTCGCGGTAGGCGGCGATCACCCCGGCATACGGCGCCGGCGTCTGCGCCGCGATCGCCTCGTGCAGGCGCGGCAGCGCGTGGTACGGCACCATCGGGAACATGTGGTGCTCCACGTGGTAGTTCATGTTCCAGTAGAGAAAGCGGAACACCGGGTTCATCATCACCGTGCGGCTGTTGAGCCGGTGGTCGAGCACGTCCTCGGCGAGACCCGCGTGCTGCGTCAGGCCGAACATCAGGTACATCCAGGCGCCGTAGAACGACGGCAAGCCCACCAGCATCAGCGGCAGCCAACTGCGCGACGCCAGCGCCAGCGCGATCACCGCCGCGTACACCGCGAGCCAGATCCGCGCGGTGCGGACGACCTTGTGGTGCTCCGTCTCGGGGATGAAGGTGCGCTCCGCCGGCTCGAGCCGCCCGGTCGCGTGCAGGAACACCTTGCGCAATTCGTTGCAGCCGCTGCGCAGGGCGAACACGTTGAGCAGCAGCACCAGCCAGTCGGTCGGGCGCGGCACGCCGATCTCCGGGTCGCGGCCGACCACGATGGTGTCGGTGTGGTGGCGCGCGTGGCTCCAGCGCCAGACCGTCGGCTCGCGCAGCACCATGAACGAGGCGAGCTGGTACAGCGCGTCGTTCATCCAACGGGTCTTGAACGCGGTGCCGTGGCCGCATTCGTGCCAGCGCGAGTCGGACGCCGAGCCGTACAGCACGCCGTAGACCGCGAACAGCGGCACCGCCCACCAATGCCCCCAGGACAGGCAGCCCAGCGTGCCGAACAGCGCCAGGCTCGCGAACCAGACCAGCGTGTCGCGGATGGCGGGCGCGTCGTCGCGCCGCATCAGCTCCTTCATCCGCTTGCGCGGCACCGGGCAGGCGAACCAGGTCGCCGACGCCAGCCCGCGTTCGACGGCGGCCGCTCCGTCCGGCCCGAGCAGGCTGTAATCGCGGCGCGTTGCGGCCATGGCGACCGTTCCCTCGATCTTGTTTTACGCAGTCGAGCTTAATGGCGCGCGCGCCGGGCCTCAATGGCGTGCGGCACAATCTATCTTTCGACATCATGGGCGCGCGGCGGTAAAGCGAGAATCCCTCAAGGACCGGAACCGTGCCGCGCCGCCCCACCATCGAGGATGTCGCCCGCGCCGCCGGCGTCAGCGTCGCCACCGTCGACCGGGTGCTCAACCGGCGCCAGCCGGTGCGCGAGGCGACGGCGGCGCGGGTGGCCGAGGCCGCCGAGGGGCTCGGCTATCACGCGACCCGGCTGTTGCAACGGCGGCTGCAAGGCGAGCTGCCGCAGCGCACGCTGGGGTTCCTGCTGCAGAAGCGCTCCGACAGCTTCTATCAGCTCCTGGCCGAGGCGCTGGCCACGGCGACCCGCGAGGCGCCCGGCATCACCGGCCGCGCCGTCGTCGAGTTCATGGACGACCTGTCGCCGGGGGCCGCGGGGGCCGGGCGGCGCGGCCGGGCGCCGAGCCCCGCCGCCCTGGCGGTGGTGTGCGGCGACCACCCGAACGTGTCCGAGGCGATCGGCCGGCTGCGCGATCAGGGGGTGCCGGTGGTGACGCTGTTGTCGGACCTGACCGCGCCCGACCGCGCCGGTTATGTCGGGCTCGATGGCCGCAAGGCCGGGCGCACCGCCGCCTGGATGATCGCCCGCGCGGCGCAACCGGGCCCGGTCGGGCTGGTGGTGGGCAGCCACCGCTACCTCGGCCACGAGCTGTGCGAGATCGGCTTCCGCGCCTATTTCCGCGAGCACGCGGCGCGGTTCCGGGTGCAGGACACCCAGGTCAACCTCGAGGAGCCGCGCATCGCCTACGAGGCGACGCTGGAGACGCTGCGCCGCCATCCCGGGCTGGCCGGGCTCTACGTCGCGGGTGGCGGGCTCGACGGGGTGCTGCGGGCGTTGCGCGACGAGGGTGCCGCCGGACGCGTGGCGCTGGTCTGCAACGAGCTGGCGCCGGGCACCCGCGCCGGGCTGATCGACGGCACCGTGACGCTGTCGATCGCGACCCCGCTGCCGCTGCTGGCGGCGCGCGCGGTCGAGATGATGCTGCAGGCGCTGCGCGAGCGGCGGCCGGAACCGGCGCAGGTGTTCCTGCCGTTCGAGCTGTACGTGTCGGAGAACCTGTGACCGCCGCCTATCCCGGCTGCGGCAGCAGCGCCTTCAGCGCGCTCGACACGGCGCCCCCCAGCCGGACCGAGCCGGCGTCGGCCTGCCGCACGATGAAGCGTCGCAGCTCCTGGTGGCTGCCGTCGGTCCCGTCCAGGAACGCCATGCTCCAGTCGGCGTAATCGCGGGCCTCGACGCCCATCAGGTCGATCAGCTCGACCTCCTCGTGGCGCGGGTCGCGGGCGATCGTCTCGTACAGTTGCTCGATCGCCGCGATCGGACCCTCGATCGCTTGCAGGAAGGTGGCGCCGTCGAACAGCAGCACGCCGGTCAGGCCCGCCGCCGCGTTGTTGGCGCGCGACTTGGCCAGGATGCCCGAGACCTGCGCCAGGCACTCCTCCGGCGTCCCCTTCAGCGCGCTGTGACTGCGGTAGACCAGGCGGAACAGGGTATCGGGCATGTCAGGCCACCTCCGCCAGCGGCACGGCCACGAAGCGGGCCGCGTCCGCCGCCGGCATCGGCCGGCCGATCAGGTAGCCCTGCAGCACGTCGCACCCTTGTTGCTGCAAATGCGCCCGCTGCGCCTCGGTCTCCACCCCCTCGGCCGTGGTGGTGATGCCGAGCCGCTGGCCCAGGCCGATCACCGCCCAGACGATCGCCGCCGACTCCGCGCTGTCCATCATCTCCTGGACGAACGAGCGGTCGATCTTGATCTTGTCGAACGGGAACGCCCGCAGGTAGCGCAGCGACGAGTAGCCGGTGCCGAAATCGTCCATCGAGATGCGCACGCCCAGCCGCCTCAGCGCGTGCAGGACCGCCAGCGTGTCCACCCCCTCCTTCAGCAGCACGCTCTCGGTGATCTCGAGTTCGAGCCGCGCCGCCGGCAGGCCGGAGCGGGCGAGGGCGGCGGTCACGGTCTCGACCAGGTTGCCGGCGGCGAACTGCACGGCGGACAGGTTGACCGCGACCGTCACGTCGTCGCCCCAGGCGACGGCCTGCGCCACCGCCGCGCGCAGCACGTATTCGCCGACCAGCACGACCAGGCCGGTCTCCTCGGCCAGCGGGATGAAGTCGCCCGGCGGCACCAGCCCGCGCTGCGGATGGCGCCAGCGCACCAGCGCCTCGAACCCGCGCACGCGCTGCGCGCCGACGTCGAACAGCGGCTGGTAGTAGACCTCGAGCTCCTGATGGTTGATGGCGTGGCGCAGCTCCAGTTCGAGGCTGCGGCGGCGCTGCATCTGCAGGTCCATCCCCGGCTCGAAGAACCGCGCCGTGTTGCGACCCTCCGACTTGGCGCGATACAGCGCCATGTCGGCGTTCTTGATCAGCGCCACCGCGGTCTCGCCGTCCTGCGGCGACAGCGCCACGCCGACGCTGGCGCTGACATGCACGATCTTGCCGTCGAGGATGTATGGCCGGCCCAGCATGTCGACGATCCGCCGCGCCAGCGCCGCGGCTTCCTTGGCGGCCAGCGGCGGGGTCGGCAGCAGGGAGAACTCGTCGCCGCCCAGGCGCGCGATCAGGTCGGTCTCGCGCGTCGTGGCGCGCAGCCGCCCGGCCACCCGGGTCAGCAGCAGGTCGCCGACCTGGTGGCCCATGGTGTCGTTGACCCGCTTGAAATGGTCGAGGTCGAGCGTCAGCAGCGCGAACGGCTCGCCGCTGCGGGCCTGCCCGCGCAACTGCCGCTCCAGCGTGGCGCCGAACGCCGCGCGGTTGGCGAGGCCGGTGAGCGCGTCGTGGTGCGCCAGGAAGCGGATCTCCGCCTCGGCCCGGCGCCGCTCGCGCAGGTCGCGCACCGCGACCACGCTGTGCGGCCGGCCGGAATACAGGATCGGCTTCTGCATCGTCTCGACCGGGACATGCGCCCCGTCGGCGGCCAGCAGCAGGCACTCGCCGACCTCGCCCAACGCCGCCTTGCTCGCGTCAAGATGGGGGGCGTCCAGCAGCGAGGCCAGCGCCGCGCCGACCAGGCTCGCCGCCGGGCGGCCCGCCATCTGCTCGAAGCTGGCGTTGACCGCGACCACCACCTCGCCGTCGCACACCAGCAGCCCCTCCATGGCGATGTCGGCCAGGCTCTGCAGGTTGCGCCGCTCCGCCTCGCGCGACCGGGCGGCGCGGCGGTCGATCCGGACCGCGCACCCGCTCAGCAGCAGCAGCAGCGCGCACGCGACGGCGAGATCGACCGCCAGCGATCGCGGCGACAGCACGTTGGACGGCAGCCCGACCCCGCCGGTCAGGGTGAGGCCGCCCGCGGCCCTGCCGGTGAAGTGCAGCGCGCAGCTCGCCAATGTC
>CAXTVL010000074.1:0-9830 GCA_964247515.1 uncultured Acetobacteraceae bacterium
CCTGCGCCGCCTTGATCGCCAGGTACGCCGCGTTCGACTTCGGCGCGGTGCCCAGGTACAGCACCGCCTGCGCCAGGGCGAGCTCGCCCTCCGGGCTGCCCAGCCGCTCATACGCCTCCCACGCCGCCAAAGTCTGCGGCAACGCCTGCGGATCGGCCAGCCCGACATCCTCGGAGGCGAACCGCACCAGACGGCGGGCGATGTATCGCGGGTCCTCGCCGCCGGCCAGCATCCGCGCAAACCAGTACAGCGCCGCATCGGCGTCCGAGCCGCGCAACGCCTTGTGCAGCGCCGAGATCAGGTTGTAGTGCTCCTCACGGTCCTTGTCGTAGAGCGCCGCCCTTCGCGACAGCAGTTCGGCGAGGCCGGCCACGTCGAGCGGCGGCGAGTCGTCCGGCAACGCCGCGAGCTGCTCGGCCATGTTGAGCAGGTAGCGCCCGTCGCCATCGGCCATGGCGCGCAACGCCTCGCGCGCGGGCAGGCTCAGCGGCAACGGACGGCCAGCCCGCTCGGCGCGGACCAGCAACGCCTCAAGCGCCGCGTCGTCGAGGCGGCGCAGCACCAGCACCTGACAGCGCGACAACAGGGCGCCGTTCAGCGCGAAGGACGGGTTCTCGGTCGTGGCCCCGACCAGCACCACGGTGCCGTTCTCCACCACCGGCAGGAAGCCATCCTGCTGGGCGCGGTTGAAGCGGTGGATCTCGTCGACGAAAAGCAGCGTCGCCTGCCCCTCGGCGCGGCGTCGCGCGGCGTCCTCGAACACCCGCTTGAGGTCGGCGACCCCGGAGAACACCGCCGAGAGCTGGGTGAAACGCAAACCCGCCGCATCGGCGAGCAGACGGGCGATGGTGGTCTTGCCGACCCCCGGCGGACCCCAGAGGATCATCGACGCCAGCGACCCGCGCGCCAGCATCCGGGTCAGGGCTCCGGCCACGCCCGTCAAATGGTCCTGACCAACCACGTCGGGCAGCGAACCTGGCCGCAAGCGGTCCGCCAGCGGCGTCACGCCGCCGGCGGAGGTTGGATGGCTACTCGCTTTCGGAGTCCTCGGCACGCTCGGGCTTCGGGCCGCTGTCCTGGCCCTTGGCCGACAGGTCGCGGTCGACCAGTTCGATCACCGCCATGTCGGCGGCATCGCCGTAGCGCATCCCGGCCCGCATCACGCGGCAATAGCCGCCGGTGCGGGCCTTGTACCGGGTGGCCAAGGTGGAGAACAGCTTGGTCACGACGACATCGTCGCGGAGCTGCGCGTAGGCCAGGCGGCGGGCGTGCAGATCGCCGCGCTTGGCCAGCGAGATCAACTTCTCGGCCACCGGGCGCAGTTCCTTGGCCTTGGGCAGCGTGGTGGTGATCTGCTCGTGCTTCAGCAACGCGTGCGCCATGTTGCGGAACATGGCGTGGCGGTGGCTGGTGGTCACGCCGAGCTTGCGGCCGGCGACTCCGTGACGCATCGGTTCGGTTCCTAGGTATTCAAGACGGCTCTGCGAGCCTTGGGGCGGTTCAGAACGGTTCTTCGAGTCGCTTGGCGAGGTCCTCGACGTTCTCGGGCGGCCAGCCGGTGACGGTCATGCCGAGGCCGAGGCCCATCGTCGAGAGAACCTCCTTAATCTCGTTGAGCGACTTGCGACCGAAGTTCGGCGTGCGCAGCATCTCCTGCTCGGATTTCTGCACCAGGTCGCCGATGTAGACGATGTTGTCGTTCTTGAGGCAGTTGGCGCTGCGCACCGACAGCTCGAGCTCGTCCACCTTGCGCAGCAGGTTGCGGTTGAACGGCAGGTCATCCTGCGGCTCCTCCAGACGGACCTGCTGCGGCTCGTCGAAGTTGATGAACAACTGCAACTGGTCCTGCAGGATACGCGCGGCCAGCGCCACCGCGTCCTCCGGCAGCACCGCGCCGTTGGTCTCGACCGTGAGCAGCAGCTTGTCGTAGTCGGTGACTTGGCCGACGCGGGTCGGCTCGACCTTGTACGAGACGCGGCGCACCGGCGAGTAGATGGCGTCGATCGGGATCAGGCCGATCGGCGCGTCCTCGGGCCGGTTGGCGGTCGCCGGCACGTAGCCCTTGCTGCTCTGGACGGTGAACTCCATGCCGAGCTTGACGCCCTCGTCGAGCGTGCAGATCACCAGATCGGGGTTCATCACGTCGATGTCGTGGCCGGCCTGGATCTGGCCGGCGCGGACCTCGCCCGGGCCGGTCGCGGTCAGCGACATGCGCTTCGGCCCGTCGCCGTGCATCCGCAACGCGAGTTGCTTGATGTTGAGCACGATGTCGGTGACGTCCTCGCGCACGCCCGGCACGGTGCTGAACTCGTGCAACACGCCGTCGATCTGCACCGCCGTCACCGCCGCGCCCTGCAACGAGGACAGCAGGATGCGGCGCATGGCGTTGCCCAGCGTCATGCCGAAGCCGCGCTCCAGCGGCTCGGCGACGATGGTGGCGGTGCGGGCGGCGTCGGAGCCGGGCTCGAGTTCGAGCTTCTCCGGCTTGATCAGCGACAGCCAGTTCTTCTGCAACGCGGCACTGAGGCGCATGGCGTCAGACCCTCCGCCGCTTGCGCGGCCGGCAGCCGTTGTGCGGGATCGGCGTCATGTCGCGGATCGAGCTGATCGCGAAACCCACCGCCTGCAACGCGCGCAACGCGCTCTCGCGGCCCGAGCCGGGGCCGGAGACCTCGATCTCCAGCGTCTCCATGCCGTGCTCGCGCGCCTTCTTGCCGGCGTCCTCGGCGGCCATCTGGGCGGCGTAGGGCGTGCTCTTGCGGCTGCCCTTGAAGCCGTTGCTGCCGGACGACGACCAGGCGATCGCGTTGCCCTGCGCGTCGGTGATCGTCACCATCGTGTTGTTGAACGTCGCCGCGACATGGGCCACGCCCGCGGTGATGTTCTTGCGCTCTTTCCTGCGAGGGCGCGATGTTGCGGCCTGCTTCGCCATGTATTTCCGTCCTGTCCAGTTCTGGCCGCGGGTCAGAGCCCGGGGCCGCAACGCGTCGCGGCGAGAGGCCGCTACTTCGTGACTTTCTTCTTGCCGGCGATCGCCACCGCCTTGCCCTTGCGGGTACGGGCGTTGGTGTGCGTCCGCTGGCCGCGCACCGGCAGGCCGCGCCGATGCCGCAGGCCACGGTAGCAACCCAAATCCATCAGCCGCTTGATGTTCATCGAGACTTCGCGCCGCAGGTCGCCCTCGACGCGATACTCGCGGTCGATCAACTCACGGATGCGCAGCACCTCCTCGTCGGAGAGCTGGTTCACCCGACGCTCGTCCGGGATGCGCAGCTTGGCGCAGACATCGCGGGCCTTGGTCGGGCCGATGCCATAGATGTAGCGAAGGCTGATCGTCACCCGCTTGTTGGTCGGGATGTTCACGCCGGCAATACGCGCCACGCTGCCTCACTCCTTGCGATGCCCGCGGGCCGGCGGCCACGAAGGCCGCCGAACCACGCCACCGAAACACTTGATGGAACCGATCGCGCCGGCCGAGACGCGCCCGGTGCAAGGCCGCGCACTATACTGCCGATCGCCGCCGCGTCAACGCGAATGGATCAATTTCGCGCGATCGCGGCGTCTGGCTGCGCCGCCGGCAGGGCGTCCAGGATGGCCATGACCTGCGCCGTGACGCTCTCGATGTCGGCCATGCCGTCCACGACGTAGAGCTTGCGATGGCTGTCGTAATGCGGCAGCAGCGGCGCGGTCTGGCGGTTGTAGGCGGCGAGCCGTTGGCTCACCACCTCGCGCTTGTCGTCGGCGCGATGCAGGAAATCGGTGCTGCCGCACACGTCGCACACGCCGGGCACCGTGGTCGGCTTCAACCGCTCGTTGTACAACGTGCCGCAGCGCTTGCAGGTGAAGCGTCCGGCGATGCGCTCGACCAGCTCGGCGTCGCTCACCCGCATCTCGATCACCGCGTCGAGCGGCTGGCCGTGCGCCTCGAGCAACGCGTCGAGCGCCGCCGCCTGCGGCAGGGTGCGCGGGAAACCGTCCAGGATGAAGCCGTGGCCGCAATCCGCCCGGTCGATCCGCTCGCCGATCATGCGGATCAGGATCGCGTCGGACACCAGGGCGCCCGCGTCCATCACCGCCTTCGCCTCGCGCCCGACCTCGGAGCCGGCCGCGACCTCGGCGCGCAGCATGTCGCCGGTCGAGAGCTGCAGGATACCGTAGCGTTCCTGGAGCCGCTTGGCCTGCGTGCCCTTCCCCGCCCCCGGCGGCCCGAGCAGGATCAGCCTCACCGAGCCCGCCCCTTCACCCGCGTCTTCTTGATCAGACCTTCGTACTGGTGCGCCAGCAAGTGCGACTGGATCTGCGTCACGGTGTCCATCGTCACCGAGACCACGATCATGATGCTGGTACCGCTGAAATAGAACGGCACGCTGTAGCGGCTGATGAGGACTTCCGGCAGCAGGCACACCACGCACAGATAGAGCGCCCCGATCGTGGTGAGCCGGGTCAGCACGTAGTCGAAGTAGCTGGCGGTGTTGGCGCCCGGCCGGATGCCGGGGATGAAGCCGCCGTACTTCTTGAGGTTGTCGGCGGTCTCCTCCGGGTTGAACACGATCGCGGTGTAGAAGTAGCTGAAGAAGATGATCATGGCGGCATAGACCGCCATGTACAGCGGCTGGCCGTGCGCCAGGGCGTTGCCGATGCTGCCGACCCAGCCGCCGCTCCGGCCGCTGAACCCCGCGATGGTGGCCGGGATCAGCAGCAGCGAACTCGCGAAGATCGGTGGGATCACGCCGGCGGTGTTGATCTTGAGCGGCATGTGCGTGCTGTCGCCGCCGAACATCCGCTGCCCGACCTGGCGCTTGGGATACTGCACCACGATGCGCCGCTGCGCCCGCTCCATGAACACGATGAAGGCGATCACCGCGACCGCGAGGACCACGAACACCAGCAGGAAGACCGGGCTGAGTTCGCCGGTGCGCGCCAGATCCAGCAACGACGCCAACGCGTGCGGCACGTTGGCGACGATGCCGGCGAAGATGATCAGGCTGATGCCGTTGCCGATGCCGCGCGCGGTGATCTGCTCGCCCAGCCACATGAGGAACATCGTCCCACCCACCAGCGTCACCACGCAGGACAGGCGGAAGAACCCGCCGGGATCGACCACCGCGGCGCCGCCCACCCCGCGCATCCCCTCGAGCCCGACCGCGATGCCGTACGACTGGAACAACGCGATCAGCACCGTCAGGTAGCGGGTGTACTGGTTGAGCTTCTTGCGCCCGCTCTCGCCCTCCTTCTTCAGGGTCTCGAGCGTGGGCACCGCCGCCGACATCAACTGGATGATGATGCTGGCGCTGATGTACGGCATGATGTTGAGCGCCAGCACGGTCATGCGCCCCAACGCGCCGCCGCTGAACATGTCGAACATGCCCAGGATGCCGCCGCCGTTGCGGTGCATCAACTCGGCCATCACCGAGGCGTCGACGCCGGGCACCGGGATGTAGGTGCCGACCCGGTAGACCAGCAGCGCCGCCAGGGTGAACCAGATGCGCTTCTTGAGCTCGGTCGCCTTCGACAGCACCCCGAGGCTCATGCTGGATGCCAGCTGTTCCGCTGCCGAAGCCATGCGCCTCTCCCGTCCGCCTCATCGTGGAGCGCGGAAAATTATCATGGCAACGGCGCCGACGGTCTCCCGCAGACGCCGCGCCCGCCCAACACCGTGCGTCAAACACTGTGCGTCCCGGGCCGCCCGACTGCAAGGGCGACGCGGGTGGGCGCGGTTACGCCGCCGCCGCGCCGGGCTTGGCGACGGTCGTGGTGACGCTCCCGCCCGCCGCCTCGACCGCGGCGATGGCGGCCGCCGAGGCGCCAGAGACGGTGATGGCGAGCGGCTTCGAGACCTCGCCCATCGCCAGCAGCCGGATTCCACGAACCTTGCCGCCGCGTACCAGGCCGGCGGCGCGCAGCGTCTCCTCGGTGATCGGCGTGGCCGCGTCGATCCGCCCGGCGGCGATCGCCTTGTCGATGGCCACCAGGTTCACCGGCGCGTATTCGATGCGGAAGATGTTCTTGAAGCCGCGCTTGGGCAGCCGCCGGTAGATCGGGAGCTGACCGCCCTCGAAGCCGTTCAGCGCCACGCCCTCGCGCGCCTTCTGGCCCTTGACGCCCTTGCCGGAGGTCTTGCCCTTGCCCGAGCCGATGCCGCGGCCGAGCCGCTTCGACTTCAGCCGCGAGCCGGCGTTGTCGCGCAGTTCGTTGAGCTTCATCGCCCCGCCTCCCCCTCGACGCGGACCAGATGCGCCACCTTGCGGATCATGCCGCGCACCGACGGCGTGTCCTCCAGCGTGCGGGTCCGGCGGATCTTGTTGAGCCCGAGGCCGATCAGCGTCTCCTTCTGCCCCGGCTTGCGCCCGAGCACCGAGGCGATCTGCGTCACCGTCACGGTCTTCTTCGCGGCCTCAGACATCGGCCACCTCCGCGCCGGCCTCGGGCGCGGCCGACTGGTTGCCGTGGCGCGCCACCAGCAGGTCGCTCACCTTCTTGCCCCGCCGGGCCGCGACCGAGCGCGGGCTGGCGCAACGTTGCAGGGCCGCGAACGTCGCCTTGACCATGTTGTGCGGGTTGCGGCTGCCCAGGCTCTTGGCGACCACGTCGCCGATGCCCAGCGTCTCGAACACCGCGCGCATCGGCCCGCCGGCGATGATGCCGGTGCCGGCCGACGCCGAGCGCAGCACCACCTCGCCGGCGCCGAACCGCGCCTGCACGTCGTGGTGCAGCGTGCGGCCTTCCTTCATCGGCACCCGGATCATGGTGCGCTTGGCCCGCTCGGTCGCCTTGCGGATCGCCTCCGGCACCTCGCGCGCCTTGCCGGCGCCGTAGCCGACCCGGCCTTTCTGGTCGCCCACCACCACCAGGGCGGCGAACGCGAAGCGACGGCCGCCCTTCACCACCTTGGCCACGCGGTTGATCGTGACCAGCTTGTCGATCAGGTCGTCGCCGCCGTCATGGCTGCGGTCGCGGTCGCGTCCGCCGCGGCCACCGTCTCGTGCATCGCGTGCCATATGTCTTCCCTAGAACGCCAGACCGCCCTCGCGGGCGGCCTCGGCCAGCGCCTTGACGCGGCCATGGTACAGATACTGCCCACGGTCGAACACCACCGCGGTGACACCCGCCGCCAGCGCGCGCTCGGCGACCAACTTGCCCACCGCCGCCGCGGCATCCTTGTCGGCGCCGGTCTTGAGCGCCTCGCGCAGCGTGCGGTCCAGCGACGAGGCCGCGGCCACGGTGCGCCCGGCTGTGTCGTCGATCACCTGGGCGTAGATGTGCTTGCCGGAACGGAACACCGACAGGCGCGGCCGCCCGGCCGACTTGCGCCGCAACTGGAAGCGCAGCCGGGTGCGCCGGCGCAGCGCCAGGTCCTTCATGCCGCTCATGCTACTTCTTCTTGCCTTCCTTGCGCAGGATCTGCTCGCCGTCGTACTTGACGCCCTTGCCCTTGTACGGCTCGGGGGGCCGCCAGGCGCGGATCTCGGCCGCCACCTGCCCCACCTTGCGCTTGTCCATGCCGGCGACCTTGATCGCGGTCGGCCGTTCGCAGGTGATCGTGATGCCGTCCGGGATCGGGTAGACCACGTCGTGCGAGAAACCGAGGTTGATGACCAGGTTCTTGCCCTGCACCGCGGCCCGGTAGCCGGTGCCGGTGATCTCCATCGACTTCACGTAGCCGACCGAGACGCCCTGCACCATGTTGGCGACCAGGGCGCGCGTGGTGCCCCACATCATCCGCGCCGGCGACGAGTTGCCGCGCGGCGCCACCGAGAAACGCCCGCCCTCGACCTTGGCATCGACCCGGTCGGTGAGCTTGAGCGACATCTGGCCCATCTTGCCGGTCGCGGTGAGCATGTCGCCGGTGATGGCGACCTGGACCCCGGCCGGGATCTCGACCGGATACTTGCCTATGCGTGACATGCGCCGATCCTCCTCAGAACACGCGACACAGGACTTCGCCGCCGACGTTGGCGGCGCGCGCCTCGGCGTCGCTCAGCACGCCGCGCGGCGTCGACAGGATCGAGACGCCCAGCCCGGCATACACCCGCGGCAGCTCCTTGATCTTGGAATACACGCGCCGGCCCGGCTTGCTGACCCGGGTGATCTCCTTGATCACGCCTTCGCCCTCGTTGTACTTCAGCTCGATGCGCAACTGCGCCACGCCCGGGCGCAGCTCCTCGGCGCTGAAGCCACGGATGAAACCTTCGCGCTTCAGCGCGTCGAGCACGTTGGCACGCAGCTTCGAGGCCGGCGCCACGCAGCTCGAGTGCCGCGAGCGCTGCGCGTTGCGGATGCGGGTCAGCATATCGCCCAAGCCATCGGACATGCTCATGGGGCCGCCCTCCTACCAGCTCGCCTTGACCATGCCCGGGATCTGCCCGTTGCTGGCCAAGTCGCGAAGCGCGATGCGCGACAGCTTGAACTTGCGATAGTTCGACCGCGCCCGGCCGGTCATCTCGCAACGCAGCCGCACCCGCACGCGGGCGCCGTTGCGCGGCAGCGCCGCCAGCTTCATGGTCGCGTCGAAACGGTCCTCGACCGGCAACGACCGGTCCATGACGATCGCCTTGAGCGTC
Organism: uncultured Acetobacteraceae bacterium; assembly: GCA_964247515.1. GTDB lineage: Bacteria > Pseudomonadota > Alphaproteobacteria > Acetobacterales > Acetobacteraceae > CAVRQM01. The sequence goes on from CAXTVL010000074.1 coordinate 8,562, forward strand.
GCCCGCTTGGACTTGTCGCGGCCGGCCATCGTCTCGCGCTTCTTGTTGCGATTGACCTGGGAAGTCTTGGCCATCTTGTCCTACCCTCCGGAACCGGCCGGCATGGCGCCGGCGGTATTCCAAACCTTGTTCACGCCCATCGTCATGCCCCGCCTCACGCGACGAACGGGATGTCGAACTGCTTCAGCAACGCCTTGGCCTCGGAATCCGACTTCGCCGTGGTCACGAACACGATGTCCATGCCGCGGATGGCGCTGACCTTGTCGTAGTTGATCTCCGGGAACACGATCTGCTCCTTGAGGCCCAGCGCGAAGTTGCCGCGCCCGTCGAAGCCCTTGCCGTTCGCGACCCCACGGAAGTCGCGCACCCGAGGGAGCGCGATCGTCACCAGCCGGTCGAGGAACTCGTACATCCGCGTCTTGCGCAGCGTCACCTTGCAGCCGATCGGCAGCCCCTCGCGGATCTTGAAGCCTGCGATGGCTTTCTTGGCGATCGTCTTGACCGGCTTCTGGCCGCTGATCAGCGCCAGCTCGGCCACTGCGGCGTCGAGGATCTTCTGGTCGGCCGCTGCTTCGCCGACACCCATGTTGATGACGATCTTCTCGAGCTTGGGCACCTGCATCGGGTTGGCGTAGCCGAACTGCTCGGTCAGCGCGGCGCGCGCCGTCTCGTGGTAGCGAACCAGCATCCGCGGCTGCTCGCCCGTTCCGGCCGCGACCTTGCCCTGGGCCAGCGCGACGTCCTGCACCGAGGTGGCGCCGCCGCCCACCGCCGAGGCCTTCGCCGGCGCGTTGGCGCGCCCGGCCGAGCCCTTGGAGGCAGCCTTGCCGCCCTTGGCACCACCCTTGGTCGCGCCCGACTTGCCGCCCTTGCCGCCAGCGGCGGGCTTGGCCTTCTGTGCCATCGTCTCAGCCCTCGATCACATTGCCGGTGGCCCGCGCCACGCGGACCTTGCGGCCATCGTCCAGCACGCGGAAGCCGACCTTGGTCGGCTTGTCGGTCTTGCCGTCGATCAGCGCCAAGTTCGACAGGTGGATCGTGGCCTCGCTCTCGACGATGCCGCCCGGCCGGCCCATGCCGGCCGGCTTGGTGTGACGCTTGGCCAGGTTCACGCCCTGCACCACGGCGCGGTTCGCCTTGGGCAGCACGCTCAACACCTCGCCGCGCTTGCCGCGATCGGCGCCGGTTGTGACGACGACGGTGTCACCCTTCCTGATGCGCGCGGCCATCACAGCACCTCCGGCGCCAGCGAGATGATCTTCATGAACT
>CAXTVL010000075.1:0-9550 GCA_964247515.1 uncultured Acetobacteraceae bacterium
CCACCACCACCGACCACACCTTCGGCGGCGGCGCGAACGCGCCCGGCGGCAGCCGCAGCCGCAGCTCGGCGCGGCACAGCCACTGTGCCAGCACCGAGAGCCGCCCGTAGGCCGGGGTGTCCGGAGCGGCGCAGATGCGTTCGGCCACTTCCTGCTGGAACATCAGCGTCAGCCGCTCCCACGAACCCGCCTGGCGCAACCAGCCGACCAGCAATGGCGAGCCCACGTTATACGGCAGGTTGGCGACGATCTGCCGCGGCGCCGTGGCCAGCGTCGTGAGGTCGAGCGCCAGCGCGTCGCCAGCCACCACGCGCAGCCGGCCGCCTGTCCCGGCCGAAAGTTCCTCGATCGCCGTCACGGCGCGCGGGTCGAGCTCGACCGCGATCACCCGCTCGGCGTCGCCGGCGAGCAGGGCGCGGGTCAGGCCGCCCGGGCCGGGGCCGATTTCGACCACCTGCCGCCCGGCCAGCGGCCCGGCCTGACGGGCGATGCGCTCGCACAAATTGGCGTCGAGCAGGAAGTGCTGGCCGAGCTTGCGCCGTGCGTCCAAGCCGTGCCGGGCGATGACCTCGCGCAGCGGTGGCCAAGCCTGTGGCGCGGTCAGCCGTGGCGCTCGATCACCGCGCGGCGTTGCAGGTCGCGCAGGAGCTGGCGCGACGCCAGCTCGACACGCTCGGCCAGCAACGTGTCGGCGATCTGCGCCCGTGGCGGCACCCCCGCCGCCTGCTGGTCGCGCGAGCATACCATCAGCATCGCGATGCCGTCCTGCGCCACAAGCGGCTGGCTGGTGCGCCCGGGGGTGAGTTTCTCCATCACCGCGCGCATCGGGCCAGACAGGTTCTCCAGCGTCACCGGCCCGGGGTCGGACGGCCGGCCGCTGCCGAACTGCTTGTTCGCCGCCTCCACCTCGTCGCACGAGCGCGCCGTCTGCGACAGCTTCTTGGCCTGCGTCAGCGCCTGCTGCTGCTGCGCGGTCGGGTGCTGCGGATCGAGCGTGCTGCCGAACTGCAGGAACGCCTGGCGGATCGACAATACGTTGCCGACGTCGCGGCCCACTTCGCGCTTGCCGCGCAGCGTCACGATCGAATAGCCGCCCGGCACCCGGATCGGGTTGCTGATCGCGCCCTCCGGCATCTGGTTCAGCACCGGCAGCACCTCCGGGTCGATCTGGTTCGGCTGCTCCCAGCCGAGGTCGCCGCCGGCCAGCGCCGTCTGGCTCTGGCTGAACTGCGCCGCCGCCACCGCGAACGGGGCGCCCACCCGCAACTGCTGGATCACGGTGTCGGCGAACTTGCGGGCGGTGTCGGCCGCGGCCGGGTTGTCGATCGGGATGAAGATCTCGCCGATGCGGTACTCGGGCTGCCCGACCTCCGCCTTCAGCACCCGCTCGCGCTCGGCCACGTCGGCGTCGCTGATGCGGGCCTGCTCGCCCAGCACCTGATGCAGCACCCGGCCCCAGCCGAGCTGCACCCGGATCTGGTCGACCAGCGTGCGCAGCGAGACGCCGTCGGCGGCCAGCTTGCGGCGCAGCGTGCCCGGCGCCATGCCGTTGCGCTGCTCCACGTCGGCGATCGCCTTGGCGATGTCGTCGTCGCTCACCAGGATGCGGCGGCGCTGGATCTCCTGCAGCCGCAGCCGCTCGTCGATCAGTTGCTGCGTCACCTGCGGCGTCAGCCGGTCGAGCACGTCGCGACTGGTCGGAAGCCCGGTCGAGAGCGCGAACAGCCGGCGGCGGTTGTCGACGTCGCCGCGGCTGATGACGTCGCCGTTGACCGTCGCCACGATCGAGGCGGCGTCGGGTGCCGTGGCGTCCGACGACCGGCCGGCGGGTACGGCCAGCGCCGCCACGACCTGTGGGCGGGCGGCCCGCGCCGGCGGGGTCGCGAGGCCGAGCAGCGCCACCGACAGCAGCGCCGCGGGGAGCATGGGGTCGGGACGATGCATCGCGGGACTCCTGGGACGAGCGCTAGAAGGCGTGGAAGCCGAACGTGCCGACGGTCTTCAGCGTGACCTGGAACAGCACCGTGGTGGAGCCGTGATCGCCGTTGATCGAGGTATAGCGCCGATAATAGTTGGCGCTGAAGGTGAAGCACTCGTCGTCGTACGAGGCGCCGCCGCCCAGCCCCACCATCTTGCCGAGCTGCAGGTCGCGCTGCGCCGAGGCGTTGACGTGGTAGTGGCTGCCGAGTGCCGCCGAGCCGCCGGCCGTGACCTCGCTGCGCGGGGTCAGCGGATAGCTGCCGGTGGGAATGGTGAAGTAGTAGTTGTACGGGTTGACCGCCGAGTAGATGTAGCCGGCGTTGAGCCGCAGCCAGGACGGGCCGGCCGAGGCCAGCGCGTCGGCGAAGGTCACGTTGGAATAGTTGCGGTGGTCGAGCCGCCCGCGCGCGGTCAGGTCGAGGTAGCGGTTGGGCACGAACGAGACGTGCCCCACGAGGTCCGACACGCTGCCGTCGAGCCCGGTGCCGACCGGGAACGCCTTGTCCGGCTTCTGGCGGTACGATTGCCCGACCAGCGCGTCGACCTGCTGGCCGCCGCCCAGGTACCAGGCGCCGTGCAGCGCCACGTTGGCGCGCTCGCCGCCCTCCAGCCGGTCGAGGCCGGGGAAGCGGTTCAGGCTGAACAGGTTGGCGTCGGTGAACTCAGGCGCCAGGCTGTCCTCGTTGGGGATCAGCGTGTTGACGAACAAGGTGCCGTCGGCGCGCCGCGTCGCGGCGTAGTTCGACCCGTTCGGGGCGGCGACGAGCTGCACGATCGGCTCGACCACCTGTGTGCCGCCCCAGCCGTCGTCGCGCTGGAACGGCCAGCGCAGGTCGAGGGCCGCGGTCGGCATCGCCTGCGCCGAGCTGGCCTGGCCCACGGCGCCGTAGCTCGGCTCCTGGTCGAGGCTGGTGGCGTTGTAGGCGGCGCTGTCGACGTGCAGCACCAGCTTCCACTGGTCGCCGAGCGGCCCGGAATACGGCCGCTCCCAGTTGGCCTGCAGGCTGGCGCGCTGGGTGTTGGTGCCCGCCTCGCGCAGCACGTTGAAGCCGCCGGCCTCGACCCCGAGCCGCCCGCCCAGCGCGTCCGGCTGGCCCACGAAGCTGTACTGGTAGCGCGGCAGCACGTATGGCAGCCGGGCGTTGACGATGCTCGTCGACAACCCCTGGTAGGCGCGCGCGTCGAGCCGGCTGTAGGCGCCCTGGCCGAAGCCTTCCAGGTAGGCCGAGCTGGTCAGCACGTCGCCCAGGTTGGGCGACTTGAAGTCGCGCAGGTAATTGGTCGAGGAGGCGCGGTTGATGTCGAAGCCGTAGCGCCACTCGTCGTCGTAGGCGAACTGGCCCTGGGTGAACACGTAGCCCTGGGCCGCCTTCTGGTCGTAGCCGAGCGAGGCGTTGACGGTCACGGAGCCGTTGTTGAAACGCCTGCGGTAGCTGCCGTCGACCGCGGGGCCGGCCCGGGTGCCGATGATCGGGGCGATGGTCGCGTCCGATTGCGGGTCGATCGCCCAGTAGTACGGGATCGTCGCGTACTGGCCGATATGGGTCGATTGGCCGACGCCCGGCACCAGGAAGCCGCTGGCCCGCTTGGCCGACGGGTCGGCGTGGGTCAGGTACGGCAGGTACGCCACCGGCACGCCGTAGATGTCGATCACCGCGTCGCGGTACTCGATCTTCTTGTGCTCGACGTCCTGCACCGCCGAGCGGGCGCGGATGTCCCACAGCGGCGGCTGGTTCGGGTGCCGCTTGCACAGGTTGCAGGTGGTGTAGATGGCGCGGCTCAACTCGTTGACCTTGCCCTCGGTGCGCCGGGCGCCGTTGGCCGCGAGCTTGCCGCCCTCGGCGAGCTGCGCCTGGAAGCGGTCCAGGATGCCGTCCTTGAGCCCGCCCGACAGCTCGGCGTATTCGGAGAACAGCACCTGCCCGCTGGGATCGACCAGCACGACATGGCCGCGCCCGGCGGCCACCCCGGTCTTGCGGTCGTAGGTCACGGTGTCGGCGCGCAGGATGCGCTCGCCCTGCCAGATCTCGACATGGCCGGACAGCGTGACGAGCTGCGCGTCGCGGTCGTAGGAGGCGGCGTCGGCGACATAGAACACCGGCTGGTCGCGCGAGACGGGGGCGCTCGGGCCGCCGCTGCCGCCGAAATGCTGTGCCCTCGCCGCGAGCGGCGCCGTCGCGAGCAGCAGGGCCACGCGCAGCAGGCCTCGTCGCATCAGCCGTCCTCCAGGTGCAGCAGCAGCGACAGCGACAGCAACAGGCCCGACGCCGCCGGCGCCCAGGCGGCCAGCGTCACCGGCAGCGCGCCCGACTGGCCGAACTCGGCCGCGACCTTCGTCACCATGAACAGCGCGAACCCGGCGGCGACCCCGCTGCCCAGCATCTGCGCCACGCCGCCGCGCCGGGTCGAGCGCATCGAGAACGCCGCCGAGAGCAGGCACATGGTCCCGGCCAGCAGCGGCAGCGCCAGCAGCTCCTGGAAGTACAGCCGGTGGCGGATGGCCGAGAAGCCCGAACGTTGCAGCAGGGCGATGAACCCGGGCAGCGCCCAGACCGACAGCGTGTCGGGCGAGGCGAAGCTCTCCTGCACCCGCGCCACCGTGAGGTCGGTGGCCAGCCGCAGCGTCCCGGCCGGGCGCGGCAGTTGCCCGGGGGTCAGCGTGCGGGCGTCGGCCAGCAGCCAGGAGCCGCTCTCCAGCCGCGCCGAGCTGGCCTCGATGCGTTCCAGCAGCCGGTCGGCGTCGGACAGCCGGAACACGCTGACGTCGCGCGCCAGCAGCGCCTTGCCGTCCAGCGCCACCGCGCCCGCGTGCAGGATCGCGACCCCGTGCGGATCGAAGCCGCGGTCCGCCTGGCGCAGCCAGAGCTGCCCGCCGGACAGCGACAGCGGCCCGCCGCCGCCGCTGCGCAGGTAGACGTTGTCGAGCGCCTCGGCCTTCGCCCGCATCGCCGCCGAGACCGGGCTGACGACGGCGGTCGCGAGCGCCCCGGCGGCGATGGCGCACAGCACCGGGGCGGCGAGGAACTGCCAGGCCGAGATGCCGGCGGCGCGCGCCACCACCAGCTCCGACGAGCGGGTCAGCCGCCAGAACGCCAGGATACCGCCGGTCAGCACCGCGAACGGCAGGATTTCGGTGGCGATCCAGGGCAGCCGGAGCGCCGCGATCTGTCCCACCAAGGCGAGGCTCGCCTCGGGCCGCGTGGCGGCGCGGCGCAGCAGCTCGATGAAGTCGAACAGCGACACCAGCAGCGAGAGTCCCGCCACCATGCCGAGCATGGCCCAGGTGAACACCCGCGCCACGTAGAGCGAGAGCGTCAGCGGCACGTCAGGCGCCCAACCGGGCCTGCAGCGCCGCCGGCATCAGGCGCAGCTCCGGCCCGGCCAGCAGCCAGAGGCTGACGATCCCGGGACCGATCGCCACCAGCCAGACCAGCGGCAGCAGCGAGGGCTGGCGCTGCGCCAGGTTGGCGACGGTGAGGCCGCCGGCCAGCAGCGCCACCACCACCGCCACCGCCACCAGCGGGCGCAGCAGGTTGCCGTAGCGGCGGAAGCCGCCCATCAGCGTCGTGACCAGGGCGACCAGCGCGAAGCTCGCGGCGTTGAACGGGCCCGACAGCCTGCGGTGCGCCTCGATCAGCAGCTTCGGACGCTGCTGCTCGGGCGTCCCGGCCGGCGGGTTGAGCAGCTCGCCGGTGCCCATCTCGCTCGGGTCGCGGAAGCGCTGCTCCTCGGTCTTGCCGGGCTGGCTCAGCTCGATCGTGTTGCGCGCGAAGGTCAGCACGTTGAGCCGTCCGGTCTGCCGGTCGAGTTCCTGCCGGCTGCCGTCCAGCAACAGCACGCGCGGCGCGCCGGCGGTGCTGGTCAGTTGGCCGCTGCGGGCCAGGATGGTGGCGTGGCTGTTCTTGTCGCGCTCGTCGTCGACCAGGATGCCGCGCAGCGTGCCGTCCGGGTCGCGGGCGCGGATGTAGACCGTCATCTGGTCGGAGATCGGCGTGAACACCCCCTCCTGCAGCAGGAACGCCGCCACCCGGTTGCGGATCTCGAACTGGAACTGCCGGAACGCCGACAGGCTCTCCGGCACCACCACCAGGTTCAGCGCGAAGCAGCCGGCCATGGCGAGCCCGGCCAGCGCCAGCGCCGGGCGCGCCAGCGTCAGCGGCGACAGCCCGGCGGCACGCATCACCGTGAGCTCGCGGTCGCCGGCGAGGCGCTGGTAGACGAACAGCACCACGATGAAGGTGGTGATCGGCAGGATCACCGCGACGAAGTTGGGGATCAGCAGCCCGGTCAGCTCCAGGAACACCCGCAGCGACAGGCCGTGGTTGACCACCAGCTCGACGAAGCGGATCGACTGGGTGAGCCAGATCAGCGCCACCAGCGCCCCGGTCGCGGCCACCAGCGCCACCAGCAACTGCCGCAGCACGTAGCGGTCGATCTGGCTCGGCCAAAACTGGCCGAGGCGGAACGGGTCGATGTGCGCGCGGGTCGGCATCGGCGGCAGCTTACCCGCGCTACCCCGCCTCACGCCAGCCGGCGCAACGATCAGGCGGCCGGGAACAGCGTGCCGGGGTTCATCAGGCCCTGCGGGTCGAGCGCCGCCTTGATCCGCCGCATGGTGTCGAGCTCGGCCCCGCCGCGCCACTGCGCCATCATGTATGGCTTGAGCCGGCCGACCCCGTGCTCGGCCGAGAAGCTGCCGTCGAGCGAGCGCACCACGCCGGCCACCGCGTCCATGATCTCGTGGTCGCGGGCCAGGAACGCCTGGCCGTCTTCCCCCTCCGGCTGCTCCAGGTTGAAGTGGATGTTGCCGTCGCCGATGTGGCCGAACGGCACCGCGCGGATGCCGGGCACCAGCGCCTCGCAGGCGGCGGTGGCGCGGCGGATCAGCTCCGGCACCCGCGAGACCGGCACCGAGACGTCGTTCTTGACGCTGGCCCCCTCGCGCTTCTGGCCCTCGGCGTGCTCCTCGCGCAGCCGCCACAGCGCCGCCCGTTGCGCGCCGCTCTCGGCGATCGCCGCGTCCTCGACCACGCCCGCGTCCAGCGCTGCCTCCAGCACCGTCTCCAGCGCGGCGCGCAGCCCGGCCTCGGCGCGCGGCGAGGCCAGCTCGACCAGCACGTAATGCGCCGCCTCGCCGGCCAGCGGCAGCGTGGCGCCGGGGATGTGGCGCAGCACCAGCGCCATGCCGGCGCCGGACATGTACTCGAACGCCTGCACGCTGCCGGGGTCGTGGCGGCGGAAGCGGCCGAACAGGTCGAGCGCCGCCTCGGGCGAGGGCACCGCGCACAGTGCCACCGCGACGTCGGCGGGGGCGGCCACCAGTTTCAGCACCGCGGCGGTGATGAAGCCCAGCGTGCCCTCGCTGCCGACGAACAACTGGCGCAGGCAGTAGCCGGTGTTGTCCTTGCGCAGCCGCCGCAGGCCCTCCCACACCTGGCCGTCGGGCAGCACCACCTCCAGCCCCAGCACCAGGTCGCGGGCGTTGCCGTGGCGCAGGGTGTTGTTGCCGCCGGCGTTGGCCGCCAGCACGCCGCCGATCTGCGCCGTGCCCTCGGACGAGATCGACAGCGGCAACTGGCAGCCGGCCGCGAACGCCGCGTCCTGCGCCGCCTTGAGCGTGACGCCGGCCTCGACCGTCATGGTCATGTCGATCGGGTCGACATGGCGGACCCGGCGCAGCCGCGCCAGGCTGACCACGACCTGCGCGCCGCCCGCGTCCGGCACCGCGCCGCCCACCAGCGAGGTGTTGCCGCCCTGTGGCACCATGGCGACACCGGCGGCGGCGCAGGCGCGCACCACCCGTGCCAGTTCGCCGGCATCGGCCGGGCGCGCCACGGCGGCGGCGCGACCATGGTACAGCGCCCGCCAGTCGCTGCAGTACGGCGTGGTGTCGGCGGGATCGGTCAGCAGCCCGGCGGCGCCGAGGATGGCCGCCAGTTCGGACAGCAACGCGGGCGAGCCGGCCGCCGCCGCCGCTTTACGGGTCGTTAACGATGAATCCTGCATGATGCTGACTAGGCATGACGGCGCGTCCGGGCAAGGTGTGGCACGCCGGCCACGTTGGCGAAACTATACCGCGTTCGCAAAGACGTGATGTGAAGCAAGTGTGACTGCGTCGCGGATTGTTTGTAGATTGCAAGTTGCGGACCGAGAGGGTTCGGCATCTTTTTATGAATGTCGTTTATTAACAAATAAGCGGCAGTGACTGCACCATGAACAGGGTTCTACGAGATGAGCGAGACGCTTGCCAAAGGTCGTGCGCTGGTCGGTGATGCCGGTCGCGCGTTCTTTGCGGCCAATGGTTACTTGCAAGTGGATAACGTGGCCGAGCCGCTCGAAGTCGAGCGGATGAAGGCGATCCTGGCGGCGATGTTCGCCCGCAAGGTCGGCTTGGCCGAGGGCGCCCAATTCGACCTGGTCGGCAGCAAGGGCCAGTCCGACGACGCGCAGTTCCCGCAGATCATCAACCCGCACAACTACGCCGCCGAGTTGCGGCATACCAAGTACTTCAAGACGGCGGCGGCGGTCGCGCAGGAGCTGCTGGGGCCCCAGGCGCGCTTCGCCGACGACCACGTGTTGATGAAGCCGGCGCTGGTCGGACCGCAGACGCCGTGCCACCAGGACGAGGCGTTCCGCGACCCGAGGTTCGAGTACAACGAGATCAGCGTATGGCTGGCGTTGCAGCCGGTCGACCTCGAGAACGGCTGCATGGAGTTCGTGCCGGGGACCAACCTTGGCGAGGTGCTGCCGCACCGCTCGCCCAACAACGACCCTTCGGTGCACGCGCTCGAGTGCTACGACGGGTTCGATCCGGCCAGTTTCGTGCCGGTGCCGCTGGCCGCCGGGAGCTGCACCATCCATGGCGGCCGCACCCTGCACCGCGCCGGCGCCAACCGCTCGAACGCGCCGCGCTTCGCCTACGTCATGATCTTCAACGTGCCGCCGGTGCCGGCCGCCGCTCCGCGGGAGTTCCCGTGGCTCACCCGGCGGCGGACCGAGCGCGACGACCGGGCGCAGCAATGGCGCTCGCATGGCGGCATGGCGGTCGAGTTGTGGCGCTGGGTGCGCAAGGTCGACCTGCGCGACCGCACCCGTCTGGCCTACGACCTGAAACGCGCCGTCCGCGCCGCCCGGCGCGCGTTCGGGCGCGGCTGACCGCCCAAGGCGCCATGCCGGTCCGGCGAGTCCTGATGGTCGGCGCCGGTCACGCCCATGTCGAGGTGCTGCGCCGCTTCGCCCGGCGGCCGCTCGCCGATTGCTCGCTCACGGTGCTGACCCCGAGCCGGACCACGGTCTATTCGGGCATGGTGCCGGGAATCGTCGCCGGGCTGTATCCGCCCGGTGCCGCCGACATCGACGTCGCGGGGCTGGCCCGTGCGGCAGGCGCCGAGCTGGTGCTGGGCCGGGCGGACGGGCTCGACCCGCTTCGGCGCCAGCTACGCCACGATGGCGGCGCCACGCTCGGCTACGACCTGCTCTCGCTCGACATCGGCAGCGTCTGCGACACCGGGCACGTGCCGGGGGCGGAGCGCGTCATCCCGGCGCGGCCGCTGGCCGCGCTTCCCGAGCG
>CAXTVL010000076.1:0-476 GCA_964247515.1 uncultured Acetobacteraceae bacterium
CCGCCCGGACGGCCTGCCACCGGTCGCGGCGGCGCACGCCCCCTGGTTGCGCCGCTGGGAGGGCTGGGTGCTGGGGCAGACCGCGATCCCGCAAACCGCTGCGCCAGACTGCTGAAGTTCGTTTCGGATCAATTCTTGTTGGACAGCCGCCCGGCCGCCTGCCTATAGCTTCGGCTCGCTTGCAGGAGAGACGCTTTGAACGTGATAGCTCCGCACGTGGCCCATTCGCCTGCTCCCGACAGCGCCTTGGGCGAGACACCACCCGCCTCGCTGGTGGTGCCGGTGATCCTGTCCGGCGGTTCCGGCACGCGGCTGTGGCCGGTCTCGCGCGAGAGCTTCCCCAAGCAGTTCTGGCCGCTGGTGACGGAACGCTCGATGATCGACGAGACGGTGCGGCGCGGCATCGGCCCCGGCGTAGCCGCCCCCGTCGAGGGGTTGGACCACCCGCACCGCTTACAATTTGGCCACACAAATCC
>CAXTVL010000076.1:486-1838 GCA_964247515.1 uncultured Acetobacteraceae bacterium
CACGAGCACCGATTCCTAGTGGCCGAGCAGATGCGCCTGGCCGGCGCCCCGCTCGCGCGCATCCTGCTGGAGCCGGTCGGGCGCAACTCGGCGCCGGCGATCGCCGCCGCGGCGCTGCTGGTGGCCGAGCAGGACCCGCAAGCGGTGCTGTGGATGATGGCGGCCGACAGCGCCATCGCCGACGTCGCCGCCCTGCACCGGCTGCTGGCGCAGGCGGTGGCGGCGGCGCGCGCCGGGCGGGTGGTCACGTTCGGGATGCACCCGACCTCGCCCGAGACCGGCTACGGCTACATCGAGGTGGGCGAGCCGCTCGACGGCCTGCCCGGCGTGCACGCCCTGGCGCGCTTCGTGGAGAAGCCGGACCGCGCCGCCGCCGCCGCCATGGTCGCGTCCGGCACCCACCTGTGGAACTCCGGCATGTTCGTGTTCACCGCCGCCACGCTGATCGAGGAGATGGCGCGCCACGCGCCGGAGGTGCTGGACGCGATGCGGCTCGCGGTCGGCCAGCGCACCCAGGATCTCGACTTCATCCGCCTGGCGCCCGGCCCGTTCGCGTCCGCGCCCAGCATCAGCATCGACTACGCGGTGGCCGAGCGCAGCGAGCGCGCCGCCGTGGTGCCGGCCGAACTCGGCTGGTCCGATGTCGGCAGTTGGGACGCGTTGTGGGAGCTGGGCCTCAAGGACGACGCCGGCAACGTCGCGGTGGGCGACGTGCTCCTGGAAGGCTCGCGCAACTGCTACGCCCGCAGCGACGGCATCGTCACCGCCGTGGTGGGCCTCGACGACGTGGTGGTGGTGGTCACGGAGGACGCGGTGCTGGCGATGCACCGCGACCGGGCGCAGGACGTGAAGCAGGTCGTGGCCCGGCTGCGCGCCGCGCGGCGGCACGAGGCGGTGGCGCACAACCGCGAATACCGGCCCTGGGGCTTCCACGAGAGCCTGATCCAGGGCGACCGCTTCCAGGTCAAGCGCATCGTGGTGCTGCCGGGCGAGCACCTGACGATGCAGAAGCACTTCAACCGCGCCGAGCACTGGGTCGTGGTGCACGGCACGGCGCTGGTGGTGCGCGACGACGAGCGGATGCTGGTGCGCGAGAACGAGAGCGTCTACCTGCCGCTCGGCTGCCGGCACCGGCTGGAGAACCCGGGCCGCATCGCGCTCACGCTGATCGAGGTGCAGTCCGGCAGCTACCTCGGCGAGGACGACGTGGAGCGGATCGAGGGCCCGGGGATCGTGCCGGGCCTGCCGGTCACGGCGTAGGCGCCGGCGTCGCCGCGCCCCGCGGGGGGCCCCGCCGGCCCACGCCGGCCGGCTCGGCCTCAAGCTCGGCCGGCACGGCAGCTTCATCGGCT
>CAXTVL010000076.1:1848-4064 GCA_964247515.1 uncultured Acetobacteraceae bacterium
GGCCCCCGCCGGGGGGCCCCCCGCCCACCCGGGCCGCCCGGGGCGGCGGACAGCCGCAGGCCGGGCACGCCGAACCGGGTCAGGGCGATGCGGTAGTCGAGTGTCGCGTGCGCGGCGCCACGGCTCCACAGCAGCTTGTTGGCCTCCCGCCCGGCGCCCATCTCGACCCGCAGCCCGGAGTCGAGCGCGTGGCGCAGGCAGTACTCGTTCAGCACCATGCCGGGCGAGTGGGCGGCCAGCGCCGCGCTGAAGCCCGCGATGATCCAGTCGATGTGGCGCTCGCCCTCGATCGCGAACTGCGCCGCGACCGGCGCCCCGTCCAGCGTCAGCAGGAACACGAAGCCGCCGCCGACCGCGCGTTCGGCCCCGAGCTGGCGCAGGAAGCCCTCGTAGTGCGGCGAGGTGAGCCAAGGCCCGTGCTTGCCGGCGCGCCCGGCCCAGACCCGCTTCTCGCGCATCAGCCATTCGACCAGCGCCGGCAGGCGCTGCGGGTCGCGCACGACCTCGAAGCGCAGCTCGCCCAGCGCCTCGAGGTGCCGCCGCTTCTTGTTCTGCACCTTGCGCCAGGAGGCGCCCAGCGAGCGGTAGTACTGCTCCCAGGTGTCGCCCGGCTGCCAGGACACGTACGGCGCCACGTCCGGGCGCACCGTGGCGGGCAGGCAAGCGGCCGCGAGCAGGATGCCCAGCGGCTGATCGGTCTTGACGAACGGCACCATGACGAGGTCGGCCCGGCTGCGCGTGCGCACGCAGGCCCAGATCGCCTCAGCCCGCGCCTGCCGTCCCGGCCCTGGCTCGATCAGCATGTCGGAGAACTCGGCGGCTTGCGGCCCGAGCTGGGTGAGCACCCGCCACAACGCCTGGCGGCGGCGCACCAGCGGCCACACCGCCACCAGCTCGCCACGCTCGAAGGCGGCCAGCACGTGCAGCCGGCAGCCCCGCGGCGCCGCGGTGTGCTGCCACGCCGCGAGGCAGGTGCCCGGCGACTGCGCGTAGTTGCCGTCGGCCCGCCGCCACAGCGCGTCCCAGGCCGGGCGCAGCACCGATACTTCCTCGGGCTTAGTCAAGATGCGCACGTCGATGGCGCCGGACCGGTCGGGCCGAGCCGCGGTCTTGCCGCCGGGAAGCCTTTGCTGACGACTGCTCCAGTCACCAAGCCGATCGGTCGCCATTGGACGTTGCCCTTACCCTGTTCCACACAGTTACGCCGGAACCGGGCTTGCGGGAGGACGTACCGTTCTACTTGCGTTAAGTTGATCGCGGCACCGGCGCGTCGCCGCGCAGCAGCCCATGGCGCTTCAGCTCGTCCCAGAACGCGTCCGGGATCGTCTCGCGGAACGCGGCCAGGTTGCGCGTCACCTGCGCCGCGTCGAGCGCGCCGGGGATGACCGAGGCCACCGCCGGATGGCCGAACGGGAATTGCAGCGCCGCCGCCGGCAGCGAGACGCCGTGGCGGGCGCACTCCGCCTCGATCCGCGCCACCCGCGCCAGCATCTCGGGCGACGCCGGCGCGTAGGCGTAACGCGCGTCCGGCACGGCACCGGTGGCGAGGATGCCCGAAGCGAACACCGCGCCGATGACGAAGCCGATGCCGCGCGCGGCGCACAGCGGGAACTCGTCGTCGAGCACCGCCTGGTCGAGCAGCGTGTACGGCATCGCCACCAGGAAGAAGTCGAGGTCCACCAGATCGAGGAAGCGGGGGATCATGCCGCGTTCGTTGATCCCGGCGCCGATGCCCCGGATCATGCCCGCCGCCTTGAGTTCATCGAGCGCGCGCCAGCCGCCGGTCGCGAGCTGGGTCAACCGCGCCGCGACCCGCGCCGGCGTCGCGTGGTACTGCAGGTCGAGGTCGTGGATCACCAGCAGGTCGATGCGCGGCAGGCCCAGCCGCTGCTGGCTGTCCTCGTAGGCGCGCATGATGCCGTCGTAGCTGTAATCGAAGCGTTCCGGGAACGGCAGCCCGCCGGCCCACATGCCGCGCTCGAACGCCGCCTCGTCGCGCGCCGCGCGCAGCACCCGGCCGACCTTGCTGGACAGCACGAACTCGGCGCGCGGACGGCGGTACAGCCCGCGACCGATCCGGTGCTCGCTCTGGCCGCGGCCGTACCAGGGGGCGGTGTCGAAATAGCGCACGCCGCCGTGCCCCGCGGGGGGGGGAGGCGCCGGGGGGGGGGGGGGGGGGGCGCTGGGCGGCCGGGCCGCCCCCCCCGCGGCGGCCC
>CAXTVL010000076.1:4074-9534 GCA_964247515.1 uncultured Acetobacteraceae bacterium
GGCGCGTGGGCTTGGGGGTCGGACACGAGGCCGCGCAGGCCGCCCCGCCCGGCGCCGCCAAGACCCAAGCGGGTCAGGGCGACGCCGGTGCGGCCGAGCGTGCGGGTCGAACGCGGGTCCATGGCGGCGTCTCCGTTCCGTTTGCCCGCACCATGCCGGTGCCGCCCGTGGAACGGAACCGCCGCTTCAGGGGATCAGGCGGCTGGGCATCAAGCGATGGTGTAGGCCGGGAAACTGGCGAAGCCGTACGGGGCCGAACGCGCGTCGATCTTGGCCATGCTGGGCAGGTGGTGCTGCACCGTGTAGTCGCCGCCGCCGGAGAGGAAGGGCGTGAGCGGCGGCACCGCGGCGGACACGCTGGGCACCAGGGCGCTCTCGATGATGCGGTTGTTCGGCGGGTTGGAGCTGCTGGCGACGCGCAGCAAGGCCCGGTGCTCGCACTCGACGCCGGCGATCTGCACCGCGAGGCCGATGCCGACCGGGAACGCCGCCGTGATGCCGCTGGAGACCGCGCCGGAGAACTCCATGGCGGCGGCGATGTAGGCCGAGATGAAGTAGTCCTCCAGCAGGCTCGCGGTGGCGAAGAAGGTCGCCTCGTCCTTGAACATCTGCGACGGGAAGAAGAACTTCGTCGCCAGCGGCTTGGCCCCGAGCTGCTGCAGGATCAGCAAGTGCTGGTATTCCTGCACCGTCGCCGCCTGGAAGTAGTTGCGGTTGGCGTCGCTGTTGACGTTGGGCAGGTTGGTCGGCTCGCGCAGCGACACGTAGTAGAACGTGCTGGCCAAGGCCTCGGCGGTGGCGGCGATGTTCAGGATGTCCTGGTAGCTGTCGGCGATTGGCGGGGGCGCGTCGGCGGCGCGGGCGGCGATCGGCTGCATCAGCTTGATGCCCGCGGCCCCCAGCGCCGTCGCCCCGGCCAGCTTGGCGGTGCTGGCGAAGAAGTCGCGCCGCGAGCCGCCCTGCTTGTGGATATTCTTGGCCTTGGCCACCAGCTCGGTCATCACCGCGCCGGTGTTCTCCAGCGAAGCCGTCGAGAAATCGTTCATGCTGTTCCACGTCCCTGTTGCGCCGAAATAGGCGGCGGCCGGTGCGACCGGCCGATACGGTTACGGCGCGAGACGGCGACGCGGATGCAGGGTCGGTTGACTTTTCTTAACTATTTCTCGGGGAGCGCGGCTGGCGCACCCGGAAGGACTCGAACCTCCAACCCCCAGATTCGTAGTCTGGTGCTCTATCCAATTGAGCTACGGGTGCGACGCCGCGCGGTGTAACGGAACCGTCGCCGCTCGGCAAGGGCGGCTACGCGGCCAGCGTGTCCAGCTCGCGCAGCACCGCCTCGCCCATGGCCCGCGTGCCCACCTGGGTGCAGCCCGGCGCCATGATGTCCGGCGTGCGCAGGCCGGCCGCCAGCACCGCGGCGCAGGCGCGCTCGACCAACGCCGCGTCGTCTTCCATGTCGAACGAGAAGCGCAGCAGCATGGCGAAGCTCAGCATCTGCGCCAGCGGGTTGGCGACGCCCTGGCCCGCGATGTCCGGGGCGCTGCCGTGGATCGGCTCGTACAGCGCCCGTCTCCGGCCGCCCGCGTCGGGTGCCCCCATGGTCGCCGAGGGCAGCATCCCCAGGCTGCCGGTCAGCATCGAGGCGAGGTCGGACAGCAGGTCGCCGAACAGGTTGCCGGTGACGATGACGTCGAACTGGCGCGGGTTGCGCACCAGTTGCATGGCGCAGTTGTCGGCGTACATGTGCGACAGCGTCACGTCGGGGTACTCCGCCGCCCCCAGCGCCGCCACGGTCTCGCGCCACAGCAGGCCGCTCTCCATCACGTTGGCCTTCTCGACGCTGCACAGCCTTCCCTGCCGCTTGCGGGCGAGGTCGAACGCCACCCGCGCCACGCGCTCGATCTCGGCCGTCGTGTAGACCTCGGTGTTGACGCCGCGCCTGCTGCCGTCGGGCAGCGTCTCGATCCCGCGCGGCTCGCCGAAATAGATGCCGCCGGTGCTCTCGCGCACGATCATCAGATCGAGCCCGCGCACCAGTTCCGCCTTCAGCGAGCTGGCGTCGACCAGCGGGTCCAGCACCACCGCCGGACGCAGATTGGCGAACAGGCCCAGTTCGCGGCGCAGCGCCAGGATGGCGATCTCGGGCCGACGCTCGAAGCCGACCGAGTCGTATTGCGGGCCGCCCACCGCGCCGAACAGCACCGCGTCGGCGGCGGCGGCGGCGGCCAGCGTGCGCTCGGCGAGCGGGACACCGTGGCGGTCGAGCGCGGCCCCGCCGACCAGGTCCTCGTCGAGGTCGAAGCTCACGATGCGGCGGCGGTCCATCCAGTCGATCACCCGGCGGGTCTCGCGCATCACCTCCGGCCCGATGCCGTCACCCGGCAGCAGCAGCAGCTTCTTGTTGGCGGCCATGGTGGCTCCGTTCAGGCCGAGAGGGCCGGCATCCAGTCCTGCTCGCGCGCGCGCCGGGCCTCGAAGGCGTCGATCGCCGGGGCGTGCCGCAGCGTCTGGCCGATGTCGTCGAGCCCGGCCAGCAGCAGCTCGCGCCGGTACGGGTCGGTCTCGAACGCGAACTCCTCGCCGTTCGGCCGGATCACCACCTGGCGCCCAAGGTCGACGGTGATGCGGGCGTTGCCGCCCAATGCGGCGTCCTGCATCAGCGCGTCGCACGCCGCGCGCGGCAGCCGGACCGGCAGGATGCCGTTCTTGAAGCTGTTGTTGTTGAAGATGTCGGCGAAGTCCGGGGCGATGACGCAGCGGATGCCGAAGTCGAGCAGCGCCCAGGGCGCGTGCTCGCGCGACGAGCCGCAGCCGAAGTTCTCGTGCGCGATCAGGATTTCGGCGTGGCGGTACGGCTCGCGGTTGAGCACGAACTCGGGCCGCTCGGCGCCGTCGGCGTCGTAGCGCAGCGTGTCGAACAGGTTCACGCCGAGGCCGGTGCGCTTGATGGTCTTGAGGAAGCGCGCCGGGATGATCTTGTCGGTGTCGACGTTGGCCATCGGCAGCGGCGCCGCGACGCCGGTGAGGGTGGTGAACGCCCGCATCAGCCCGCCCTCGCCAGGTCGCGCACGTCCGCGAGCCGCCCCGTGACCGCCGCCGCCGCCGCCATCGCCGGGGCGAGCAGATGGGTGCGCCCGCCCGGACCCTGGCGGCCCTCGAAGTTGCGGTTGGACGTGCTGGCGCAGCGCTGGCCCGGCTTCAGCTTGTCCGGGTTCATGCCGAGGCACATCGAGCAGCCGGCTTCGCGCCACTCGAACCCGGCCTCCTGGAACACCCGGTCCAGCCCCTCGGCCTCGGCCTGCCGCTTCACCAGGCCGGAGCCCGGCACCACCATGGCGCGCACCCCCTCGGCGACGCGGCGGCCGGCGGCGATGGCGGCGGCGGCGCGCATGTCCTCGATGCGGCCATTGGTGCAACTGCCGATGAACACCACGTCGACCGGCAACGTGTCGAGCCGCTGGCCCGGCGTCAGTCCCATGTAGTCGAGCATCCGCTGCGCCTGCTCGCGTTCGGCCGGATCGGAGCGCAGCGCCGGGTCGGGCACGCTGCCGGTGATCGGCACCACGGCCTCGGGGTTGGTGCCCCAGCTCACCATCGGCGCGATGCCGGCGGCGTCGATCTCGACCACGCGGTCGTAATGCGCGTCGGGGTCGCTGGGCAGCGTGCGCCAGTATTCGATGGCGCGCTCCAGCGCCTCGCCTTGCGGCGCCTGCGGCCGGCCGCGCACGTAGTCGAACGTGGTCTGGTCCGGCGCCACCATGCCGGCCCGCGCGCCCGCCTCGATGCTCATGTTGCACACCGTCATGCGCCCGGCCATGTCGAGTGCCCGGATCGCCTCGCCGGCGTACTCGATGACGTGGCCGTTGCCGCCGGCGGTGCCGATGCGGCCGATGATCGCCAGCACGATGTCCTTGGCGGTGCAGCCGAGGCCGAGCGCGCCGTCGACCCGCACCAGCATGTTCTTGGCCGGCTTCTGCAACAACGTCTGCGTGGCCAGCACGTGCTCGACCTCGCTGGTGCCGATGCCGAACGCCAGCGCCCCCAGCGCGCCGTGGGTCGAGGTGTGGCTGTCGCCGCAGACGATGGTGGTGCCGGGCAGGCTGATGCCCTGCTCGGGGCCTATGATGTGGACGATCCCCTGGCGCGCGTCGAGCACCGGCAGGTACGGCACGCCGAACTCGGCGACGTTGCGTTCCAGCGTGTCGACCTGCAGCCGGCTCTCCGGCTCGGCGATGCCCTGGCTCCGATCGCTGGTCGGCACGTTGTGGTCGGCGACCGCGATGGTGGCGCGCGGCTGGCGCACGCGGCGGCCGGCCAGGCGCAGGCCCTCGAACGCCTGCGGGCTGGTGACTTCGTGGACCAGGTGGCGGTCGATATAGAGCACGCAGGTGCCGTCCTCGAAGCGCTCGACGACATGCGCGTCCCACACCTTGTCGAACAGCGTGCGTGGCATCGGCCTACTCCGCGGTGATGGCTTCGGACGCCGCGGGCTCGGCGGCGGTTTCGGCGAGGGCGGGCGCCGACAGGTCGCGCGGGCGCTCGGCGATGCGGGCCGACTTGCCGCTGCGGCCGCGCAGGTAATACAGCTTGGCCCGACGCACGTCGCCGCGCCGCACCACGACGATCTCGGCGATGGTCGGCGCGTACAGCGCGAACACCCGCTCGACGCCCTCGCCGTAGCTGATCTTGCGCACCGTGAAGTTGCTGTTCAGGCCGCGGTTGGAGCGGGCGATGCACACGCCCTCGAAGTTCTGCACCCGCGCGCGCTCGCCCTCGACCACCTTGACCGCGACCCGCAGCGTGTCGCCGGCGCGGAACTCCGGAACCGCGCGCGTGGCGGTCAGGCGGGCGATCTGCTCCGCCTCGTAAGTCTGGATGATGTTCATGGTGGCTCCTTGCGTCCGGTTAGAGCACGCCCTCCGCGGGCGCGCGATGCTGGTGCGCCGCCCACAGGTCGGGACGTCGTTCACGGGTGGTCTCGGCGGCCTGGCCAGCCCGCCACGCGGCGATCTCGGCGTGGTGGCCGGACAGCAGCGGCTCGGGCACGCGCCGCCCTTGCCACTCGGCCGGACGGGTGTAGTGCGGGTATTCCAGCAGGCCGTCGGCGAAGCTCTCGTCATCGGCGCTCTCGGCGGCGCCCATGACGCCCGGCAGCAGCCGCACGCAGGCGTCGAGCAGCACCAGCGCCGCCGGCTCGCCGCCCGAGAGCACGTAGTCGCCGGCACTGAGTTCGAGCAGCCCGCGCGCCTCGATCACCCGCTGGTCGACGCCTTCGTAGCGCCCGCACAGCAGGACCACCCCGGGGCCTGCGGCGAGCGAGCGCACCCGCGACTGGGTCAGCGGCGCGCCGCGCGGCGTCAGGTAGATCGCCGGACGGCCGTCATCGTGCGCGGCCAGCGCCGCGTCGATCACGTCGGGGCGCATGCCCATGCCGGCCCCGCCCCCGCACGGGGTGTCGTC
>CAXTVL010000077.1:0-4274 GCA_964247515.1 uncultured Acetobacteraceae bacterium
CGGGTCAAGCCCGCGCATGACGAGTTCAGGGGAAAGTCACGGGAACCGGACACCAATGGGTCAGCGCCGCCGGTCGAAGAACTCCACCACGGCGGCGTTGAACGTGTCCGGGTGCTCCCAGAGGAAGGCGTGGCCGCCGGGAGCCGTGGCCCAAATGGCGCCGGGGATCGCGTCGCACAGCCGGCGTGACAGCCGCACCGGGATCAGCGCATCGACTTCGCCCGCCAGTACCAGAGTCGGGACCGCGAGACCGCCGAGCCGCGCCTCGGTGTCGTGTACCTGGATCGCGTGCAGTTGCGCCAGGTATTCCGGCACCCCCATGTCGAGTGCCGCCATCTGCGTCTCGACGGCGGCGAGCGGTTCGCCGCCGGCCTCGAAGAACTCCTGGGTGAACGCCCACAGCGTCACGTCGCGCATCACCGCCGGCACCGACATGGCCGGCGCCATGTCGGCCCACAGCGCGAACATGCGGCCGCAGAACGGACCCGGTGCGGCGTAGGTGCAGGCCAGCGCCAGCGCGGCGAGGTCGCCGCCGTAGGCCAGCGCGTATTCCTGCGCGATCATGCCGCCCATGGACACGCCGAGCATGTACACCTTCGACAGTCCGAGATGGTCGACCAACGCGCGCGCGTCGGCCGCCATCATCGCCGTGGTGTACGGGCCGGGCGGGCGCGACGACTTGCCGATGCCGCGGTTGTCGAACCGCAGCACGCGGTAGCCGGCGGCGAGGAACGCCGGCACCTGCTCCGCCCAGCTCTCGAGGTCGTCGGCCAGGCCGTTGACCAGCACCATCGTGCGCTCGCCGTCGCCCTCGAAGCGATAGTGCAGGTCGATCCCGTTCAGCCGTTCGATTGGCATGTCACCGCACCCAGGATTGCGTGAACAGCCAATAGAATTGACTGCTGAACACGAAGTTGCCGACCCGCTTGGCCACGAAGTCGACGTGCTTGGGCGCGAACAGCACCGCGAAGTAGGCGCGGTCGGTGACGGTGCGGTCGATCGCCGCCCACTCCTGGTTGGCCGCCTCGGGGTCGCTCACGCCGGTCGCCAGCGCATGCTGCATCCGCGCGTCGAGCGCGTGGTCGCAGACCCCGGATTCGTTGATCGAGGCGTCCGAACCGGGATGGAAGTTGGCGCAACTGAACAGCACGTTGAGGAAGTCGGACGCCGCCGGGTAGTCCTGGTACCAGGCGGTCAGGCTGATCTGGACGTGGTTGTTGGTGTTCTGGATGTACTGCGTCTGGATGTCGGGCGAGATCGGGTGCAGCACGGCGTCGTAGCCCAGGTCGCGCAGCACGCTGGTGACGTAGGTGCCGATGTTCTTGTCGATCGGGATGGCCTGGACGATCACCGAGACTTTCTGCCCGGCGGTGCCGGACTCCTTCACCAGCGCCCGCGCGCGCTCCATGTCGGGCGCGCTCCATTCGGCGCCGGGGTTCTTGCTGTACGGGCAGTAGGCGACGTGGCCGGGGAAGGTCGGCGGCAGGATCTGGCACACCGGCACCGCCAGGTTGCGGCCGCCGAACAAGTTGACCGCGGCGCGGCGGTCGAGCGCGTAGGCGAGCGCCTGGCGCGCCTTCTCGTTGTCGAACGGCGGCAGGTTGACGTTGAGCGGCAGGTAGTAGATCGCGGTCAGCGGGTTGAGGTGGGTCTGCGCCGCGTACTTGCTGCCGAGTTCGCCCAAGCGGTCGGCCGGCACCGGGTCGTAGGTCCAGTCCGCCTGGCCGTTCTCGACCGCCGTGACCTGCGCCTCGTCCTCCAGGCCGATGTCGTAGTCGATGCGGTCGGGGTAGCCGTCCGGCTCGGCGTCCGCGCTCCATTCGCGGAAGTACGGGTTGCGCGTCAGCACCATGCCGGCACTCGGGTTGAAGCTCGCGATCATGTACGGGCCGGTGCCGGGGACCGGGGTGTTGCCCTGGTCCTTGGCCGGCGTCGCGGCCGGCGAGATGGTGGCGTGCGGCACCGCCAGCTTGTCGAGGAACTCGGCGTCCGGCGCCGTCAGGTTGAAGGTGACGGTGCGGGTGGCGTCGTCGGCCGCCACGCCGCCGGCCAGGGTGCAGGTGGCGGGCGTCTTGAGGCAGAGGTCGGCGCCGACGATTCCGGCGTACCAGGTGCCGGAGTTCGGCCCCACCACCTTGAAGATGCGCTGGAACGACGCGACCACGTCGGCCGGCGTCACCTCCTGGCCGTTGGAGAACTTGATGCCGCGACGCAGGGTGAAGGCGTAGGTGCGGCCGTCGTTCGTGACCTTCGGCATGTCGGCGGCGAGGTCGGGGACGAGCTTGAACGCCTCCGCTCCCTGCGCCTTCTTGAACGCCATCAGCCCGTCATAGACCGACTGGTCCATCTGCCAGTATTGCAGGCTGTAGGCGACATGCGGGTCGATGGTGCCGTTCGAGCCGCGCGCCACCAGCCGCATGACGCCGCCGCGATGCTGCTTCATCAGCGCCGCGCGGTCGGCGGTGTCGGCACGGGCCACGCCGCTCGCCAGCACCGCGAGCGCCAGCGCCCAGATTGCCCGTCTCGCCATGCCTGTCCGCCCCGTCCCGTGAACCCGTAGCAGAGAGGCTACCGGAACCCCGGTCAAGCCGGGTCGGACGGGTCAGGCGACCCCGGGCAGCGTCATCCCGACCGCCTCCGCCAGCGCGCCCGACCGCACCAGGTCGGCCGCCACGGCGATGTCCGGGGCGAAGTAGCGGTCCTCCGCCAGCATCGGCACCGAGCGGCGCAGCGCTCCGCGCGCGCGTTCCAGCGCGTCCGAGGAGCGCAGCGGCGCGTGGAAGTCGCAGCCCTGCGCCGCCGCCAGCAGCTCGATGGCCACGATCTGCGCCAGGTTCTCGGCCATCGGCCGCAGCCGGCGGGCACCGTGGGTGGCCATCGAGACGTGGTCCTCCTGGTTGGCGCAGGTCGGCACGCTGTCGACGCTGGCCGGGTGGGCGCGCTGCCGGTTCTCCGCCACCAGCGCCGCCGCCGTGACCTGCGCCAGCATGAAGCCGGAGTGCAGGCCGGGCTTGGGTGTCAGGAACGCCGGCAGCCCGGACAGCGCCGGGTCGACCAGCAGCGACACCCGGCGCTCGGTGATCGCGCCGATTTCGCACAACGCGAGCGCGACCATGTCGGCGGCGAACGCCACCGGCTCGGCGTGGAAGTTGCCGCCCGACAGCACCTCGTCCTCGCCCGCGAACACCAGCGGGTTGTCGGAGACGGCGTTGGCCTCGATGCCGAGCGTCGTGCCGGCCTGGCGCAGCAGGTCGAGGCAGGCGCCCATCACCTGCGGTTGGCAACGCAGCGAGTACGGGTCCTGCACCCGCACATCGTCGGTCAGGTGCGAGGCGCGGATGGCGCTGCCAGCCAGCAACGCGCGCAGGCTGGCGGCGACCTCGACCTGACCCTGGTGCCCCCGCACGGCATGGATACGCGGGTCGAACGGCGTGTCGGAGCCGCGCGCCGCGTCGGTCGCCAGCGCGCCCGTCACCAGTGCCGCCTGGAACGCCCGCTCGGCCTCGAACAGCCCGGCCAGCGCCAGCGCGGTCGAGACCTGGGTGCCGTTCAGCAGCGCCAAACCCTCCTTCGGGCCGAGCGTGAGCGGCGCCAGACCCGCCGCCGCCAACGCCGCCGCGGCTGGCATCACGGTGCCCCGCCAGCGCGCCTCGCCCACGCCGATCAGCGTCGCCGCGAGGTGCGCCAACGGCGCCAGGTCGCCCGACGCGCCGACCGAGCCCTGGCCGGGGATCACCGGCAGCACGCCGCGTTCGAGGCAGGCGGTCAGCCGCGCCAGCGTCTCCCAGCGCACGCCGGAGAACCCGCGCGCCAGGCTCGCGACCTTGAGCGCCATCGCGACGCGCACCACCGGCTCGGGCAGCCCGGCACCCACCCCGGCCGCGTGCGACAGCACGATGTTGCGCTGCAAGGCCGCGAGGTCGGTGTCTGGGACACGCACGCTGGCGAGTTTTCCGAAGCCGGTGTTGACCCCGTACACCGGGGCGCCCCGTTCGATGATCGCGGCCACGGTGCGCGCCGCGGCCTCGACACCGGGCCGGGATTCGGGATCGCCCGCGACATCGGCGCCGAAATAGATCGCTCGCCAGTCGGCAAGCGGGACCGCTCCTGCGATCAGGCGGACGGGCGCGTTCATCGCCGGGTTGGATACACCGCCACGGCATTGCCGGCAAAGCGGTCCGCGAACCGGTGTCGGTCAGGCCATCGCGCCCTGGTCGCCCTTGCCGGCGAGCGTCGCGGTCGCCGCCGACGGACAAGGGAGCGCCGAACGTTGG
>CAXTVL010000077.1:4284-9412 GCA_964247515.1 uncultured Acetobacteraceae bacterium
CGTTGGCGCGGGGAGTCGGCAGGGGAGCACGGGCGCGGCGGCCGGCCCCACCCGCAAGCCGCGCCCCGCCGCAACCCTGGCGCATTTTCACCGGCCTCGGCCTGTCCGGCTTCGTGCTGCTGTGGCATTTCGGCCCGCTCCGGCGGATGATGGCTGCCGATCGTCCACGCGACCTAACCAGTAATGTCGGTTGCCGCGAGAAAGGGCATGACTTCGCGGAGCACTTCCGGCGCAGCGTGCTCCGGGACTAGATGGCCCCCTGGCACCAGAGCACCGGACACGTCGTCTGCCCAGCGACGCCACACATCAACCGCGGCTGTGGGGCCCGAACCTGACCGCTCGGCGACAAGACGCTGCTCCGGCCAGAGGACATGGACCGGACACGACAGCTTTCGACCCGCTGCACGGTCGGCAGCGTCATTGTCATTGTCCGCCCCATAGGCGGCTTGATAGTCCTTGACCATCGCGGCTCGGACCGAAGGCCTTCTGAATGCAGCGCGGTAATCAGCGAGAGCGGCCGGATGGAGCGTGTCGAGCGCGCCAGCCATGTGGATGAGTGTGGCGTCGAGGAAGGCGTCCGGGTCATTCGCCAGAAGCTTTTCGACTAGGTCGGCTGGCTGAAGGAACAAGAACCAATGGAATGCCCACTTGGCGAACTCACGGTCCACGGCGGGCCAGACGTCCAAGGTGGGCACCACGGCCAGCGGGCAATAGGCACTGACATGCGAGGCATGATCGAGTGCAAGCCTATACCCCACTCGGGCGCCGCGATCGTGCCCGATCACGGCGAAGCGGTCGTGGCCCAAGGTTTTCATCATCGAAACCAGCTCGGCAGCGACCTCTCGCTTGTCCCAGTCGCCTGGGTCAAGCAACACGGATCGGCCGTATCCCGGCAGATCTGGAACCACGACCGTGTGCTGGCCCGCGAGCGCGGGGGCAACGGCATGCCAGGCCGCGTGCGTTTGCGGATAACCGTGGAGAAGGAGCACCGCGGGACCGCTTCCTCCTGTCACCCCGGCAAGACGCGTGCGCCTCGTCGCGATGTCCAAAGCGGCGAATCCGGGAAACAGGCCGGGAATCGGCGCAAGGCCCGTTCCCGGGTTCATCGCGCAAGAAACCCGACGATGGCCGCCGTCGTCTCGATCGGGCGCTCTTCGGGAAGCCAGTGCGCGCAATCCGCGATGCTGCCGCCGGACACGTCGGGGGCGAACTCCTTCAGCATGGCGACCATCTTCGGGCCAAACCTGTGCTCTCCCCCCAGGGCCAAGACCGGGATGGTCAACGGCTCGCGCTTCCAGGCCAGGCCGTTGGCGTGATCGGCCGGGAAAGCGCGATACCACTCCAGGCCACCGCGGGTATTTCCCGGTTGCGCCAGAGAGCGAGCGAACTCTTGCAGATCCTCGTCGTCGAGAGCGCCATGGTCAAACGCACGATCGCGAATGAACGTCGACACGTAGTCGTACTCGCGCTCGAATATCAGGCGTTCCGGCAGGTCGCGCTTCATGTGGAATGCGTAATGCCAGAGCCTGGGGTCGGCGAAATTGGCCTCCCACTCGCTCGCACCCGGCAGGGCCGAATCGAGCACGACAAGACGGGTGACGGCGGTGCGGTGCGTAGAGGCAAGCGCGAGGGCGACCATGGCCCCGATGTCATGGCCGCACACCGCATAACGGTCGAAGCCGAGCGCTACCATCACCCCGTGTACGTCGGCGGCGAGACTTGATTTGTCATAGCCGCCCTGTGGACAGTCGGAGTGGCCGGCTCCGCGCAGATCGACTGCGACAACGGTATGGGTTTCGGCCAGGTGCGGCATTACTTTCCGCCACGCCCACCAAGTCTGCGGAAAGCCGTGAAGCAGGACAAGCGGTGGCCCGTCGCCGCCAATGACGGCATGAATGCTCACCTCGCCGACGCGCACCATGCGGTGACGAAAGCCTGCCAGTCGTTTGCTCACGATCATGCTTCCTATGGTGATCCGGGTTGCCGACCGCCCGGCGGCGCGTGCCGCGACGCGGGACTGAATTGAAATCCCAGGATCGACCCAGGCCACGGGCCCGAGTCGTTACACGCCATTCCCGGCACGGGGACCGCTCGGTTCGAAAGCAGGATAAGACATTGACGATCCGCAGCGCGCCAGCAGGGCGCGGGATGCCGCGGCGGCCAGATGCGCGCGGGCGGCCGGCGGCGACGCAGCATGGCGCAGAGACGGAGCCTCGATCGCGAACGCTGTCAGGGGCGAGAAGGCGCGAACAAAGTCCTCGAGCCACAACGCCCCCTCACCCGGGTAGAGCCGCGCGCCGCGTGCTTCCGTGCGCAGGTCGCCGGACGGCGGTGGATCACGCGCCGCATCGCAGAGGTGCGCCACATCGAAGAGCGCCGGGTCGTATGCAGCTAAGTCATCGGGCCGGCCGCCCGAGCGGCTGAGATGGAGCGCATCCACCAGAATACCGGCATCGGCCGGCATCGCCTCCTGCAGCAAGCCGTAAGCCTCCTCCAGGCTGCGGAGCTGCGTGTAGGGCATGAATTCGAGCATGACGCGGATGCCGGCACGGTGCGACATGTCGCACAATCGCCCGAAATTCGTGACGGCTCGACCGCGATCAGGGTCGTTGCCGCAGACGATGATGTAGCGGGCGCCCAAGGCGGCACTCGTGTCCAAGGCCGCCTGCAATGCCTGGACGTCGGTCTCGGGCGTCAGCCAGATTGCCTCCGTGTCGAGCACGGTCATACCGGTATCCCTCAGACGCGTGACGATCTCTCGCTGCAGAGCGGCGTCGCCAATGACCTGCGTGATGGCCGGCGCGCCCGGCGGCGGCACGATGCGCAGGCCGACCGCCTGGAAACCCGCCGCCGCCGCGACATCAATCAACGTGAGAGGGTCGGCATCGATGATGGTGAAATGGGCAAGCGACAGCACAGCCATCAAGCGTGCCCGTCAGGGCTGGCGACGAGGCGGGCCACGGCGGCCGGGCTGTAATCGCCTTGCGGAAACCCAAAGAACGCGCGCATCTCGCCAAGTTGATGGTCCATCATCACCGTGCCGGGCTGGATGTAGCAGCCGCGCTCGCGCGCCACCTCGAGCAAGGACGTGATCCGTGGGCTGGCGACGACCTCGCCCACCAGCGCGTCAGGCGACAGATCCGTGCAATCGATCGGCAGGGGATCGCCCGGCCTCATCCCCACGGGGCTCGCGTTGACGACGAGGTCAAACCCCTTCGCGTTCGCCGTCGTCACGCCAGAGACCGTGCCGGCCGCCTGCAGTCGCGCCGCAAGATCGACGGCACGGTCGATGGCAATGTCGGCAACGTGGACAGACGCCGCCTTCGCGTCCGCGAGCGCGAACGCGATGGCGCTGCCCACGCCGCCCGAGCCAACCACCAGGGCGCGCCGGCCTTCGACGCGCTGGCCGTCCGCCAGCAGGCCACTTACGAAACCCGAGCCGTCGATGATGTCGCCGGTCCAGCTCCCATCCGCTTCGCGCCGCATGACGTTCACCGACTGGATTTGTTCGGCCCGTGACGTCGGATGCGCGACCAGGCGTGCCGCCGCCGGCTTGTGGGGAACGGTGACGATCAGCCCGACCAGGTTCCCAGCCGTCCGCAGCCCCGTTACGAAGGACTCCAGGTCGGCCGGCAGCACATGGAACGGAATGCAGACGCCATTGAACCCATTTGCCTTGAACAGCGCGTTCCAGACCTCGGGCGCGCGGACTTGGCGAATGGGATGACCCACGATGCCGAGTACCTGTGTCGAGCCGTCGACGATCTGGTTCATCGGCGCTGTCTTGCGATCCCGTCGAGCGGTCGCCCCGCGAGCCAGTCGGCCCCACGCCGATACAGCGTCTCCACTTCCGGCCCTTTCAGGCCGGGCATGTCTGGCTTGACCATGTAGCCAAGGCGTGTCTGCAGATAAGCCAGATGGCGATAGCCGGCGGGAAACCGATCGAGCAAGGCGTGGTCAAGCACCGGGGCGGCGCCGGGCGTGACCGGGTCCATGCGGTCCTTCTCGTAAATCGGCTGGCGTAGGACGATGCCCCAGCGCCCCTGCCGCTTTTCCAGGAAGTCGTAGAACCGCCCCGTGCACAGCACGTCGCACGGAACGCCTTCCACATCGGCTCGCTGGGAAATGGTCATCTTGGTCTGGGAAATCGCCCGGTCGCCCGCCAGGTCGATCGAGATGCCGCCGAGGAAATGCGAGATGTTGATGCCTCTCGCCCAGGCCGCCTTGCTGATCGCGATGAATTCTTCGCCGGTACCCTGGGTCCACGTGGCCATCATGCGTCCGTCTTCGTGCCAGACGGTGCGGAACCGCTCCCAATCCCCAGCGTCGCGCCAAATCGCCCAGTTTTGCAACAGCTCCGTGATCAGGCGCCGGTCCGCGATTTCATCCGCAGACTCGGCGGTGGCGCCGCCGGCCAAATCGGTCATGACGTTCCTTTTAGTTCTTGCTGGGGAACGCGTTCATGTATGTATCTTACGGCTCACGCTGTCAACGAGGAGACCATCAGGATGTCTGGGGTGCTCGCGCCGGCAAGGGCGGCCGGCGTAAAGCTGTAGCGAGCACGCGGAAAGACCGTGGCCTTAACCGGCAGCGACGCGGAGGGCTCCCGCAAGCGTGGAACGCGTAGGTGCGGCGATCAGAACCGCGAATGCGGCCGCTCATCCGAGGTGCTGGCCGCAAGATTGCCGCGCCTACGGGCGGCAGCCATCGCCAGCTCCCGCCGCACGTCGAGCAGCGCGGGCAGGAGCGAGCGCTGGCGGCACAGGCCAGCGGCCGGCTCGGGCGGGAGATCACCCCGGTGTCGATGCCGCAGCGCAGGGACCAGCCGATGCTGGTCCGCGGGCGCGTGCTGGACACCGAGGGCAAGCCGATCGACGGCGCGCTGCTCGACGTCTGGCAGACCAACGAGGACGGCTTCTACGACGTGCAGCAGCAGGGCGTGCAGCCCGATTTCAACCTGCGCGGCGTGTTCACCAGCGGGCCGGGCGGCGAATACTGGTTCCGCTCCGCCAAGCCACGCTTCTACCCGATCCCGGGCCTCTGACCGGATGCCGGTCCAAAAACCGAGTCCCACCATGGCCGCAGTCGCGAGCTGACGGGTGCAACGGGGACGCCCGAGTGGCGTGGA
>CAXTVL010000078.1:0-9307 GCA_964247515.1 uncultured Acetobacteraceae bacterium
CGCGCCGCCCGCGCGGCAGAGACGGACCTCGCGACGCTGCGCGAGCGCCTGGCGCGCAGCGAGGGGGAGCAAGCCCAGGCGGCGCACGCCTGCGAACTCGTGGACGAGCGCATCCGCGAGCGTCTTGGCATCGAGGCGTCGCTGCCCGACCTCGGCACCCCTGCTGCGGATAGCGAGGAGCGCGCCCGCCGCAAGCTCGAGCGGTTGCAGCGCGAGTGGCAGGCGATGGGTCCGGTCAATTTGCGCGCCGAACTGGAGGCGGCGGCGATGGCCGAGCAGGTCGCGACCATCGCGGCGGAGGGCGAGTCGCTGGGCACCGCGGTGGCCCGGCTGCGCGGCTCGATCGGGCACATCAACCGCGAGGGGCGCGAACGGCTGGGGCAGGCGTTCGCCGCCATCGACCGGCACTTCCAGGAGCTGTTCGCGCGCATGTTCGGCGGCGGCCGGGCGCACTTGGCGCTGCTCGGCTCCGACGCCCCCCTCGCCGCCGGCCTCGAGATCTACGCCCAGCCGCCTGGCAAGAAATTGGCCGCTTTGAGCCTGCTATCGGGTGGCGAGCAGGCGCTGACAGCGCTGTCATTGATCTTCGCGGTGTTCCGCTGCCAGCCCTCGCCGGTCTGCGTGCTGGACGAGGTCGACGCGCCGCTGGACGACGCCAACGTCGAGCGCTTCTGCGCGCTGCTGGGCGATCTGGCGCGCGACGCCGGCACCCGCTTCCTGGTGGTGACGCACCACCAGTTGACCATGGCGCGCATGGACCGGCTGTACGGCGTCACCATGCAGGAGCGTGGCGTCTCGCGGGTGCTGTCGGTCGACCTGCACAACGCCGTGGCGATGGTGGACGCGGTCCCCCTCGCCGCGGAGTGACGCCTAGCGCGGGTTCGCCGGCGTCACGTCCTCGTCGCGCACCACGCGGGCCGGGAAGTTGATCCTGGTGCGGATCGAGTTGCCGCCCTTGACCTCGACGAACAGCATCCCCTCGTGCGCCTCGACCAGCTTGCGGGTGATGGCGATGCCGCTGCCCATCTGCTGCACCGAGCTGGAGTCGAGCTGGATCGCGTTGGGCGGCGTGTGGTCGAGGTGCGGGCCGTCGGCACCGCTCTTGATCAGCATGTCGAGCGAGCCGTCGCTGCGGCGCTGGATCGCGACACGCACGGCGCCCCCATCCAGCGTCATGCGCACCGCGTTGCTGATGAGGTATTGCAGGACATGCTGCATCCAGCGCCGGTCGACGCACAGCGTCGTGCGGCGGCGCGGCATGATGGTCTCGATGTCGACGCCGCGGCGGATGCTGAGGCCGGAGCTGGTGCGCGAGGCCGCGCGCACCAGCTCGTCGACACTGACCCACTCGACGTCGAGCACGGGTGCGGCGAGCTGGCCGTCGACCAGCCGTTCGGCGTCGTCGAGCAGGCCCAGCAGGAACTCGCTGGCGTCGGCCACGTCACGCAGCTTGTCGACCGGGATAGCCGGCTGCGGCTGATGCGCGAGCTCGGCCTGCATCTGCGCGAACGTCTCGATGAACGATTGCAGCGGCGGACGGAACTCGAGCGTCAGCGTCTCCAGCAGACCCGAGCGGGTGTTGCTGGCGATCTCGGCCGCCTGCTTGGCCAGGCGCAACTGCGCCTCGACCTGCTTGCGGTAGATGACGTCGAGATAGACCGAGAGCGCGCCCTCGATCAGCTCCTGGTCGCCGGCCTCGAACGGCCGGTTGGTGTTCTCCTCGGAACGGTTGGCGATCACCAGCGCCATGCCGCTCATGCTGTCGAACGCCCACAGCACGTAGGGCAGGCCCAGGATGGCGGTGATCGCCGCCGCGTCCGGACCGCCGCTGAAGCTCGCGGAGGTGTAGAGGAAGTTGCGCGGCTGCTCGACCACGAAGGATTGCTGCGCGAAGCTGGAGGCCAGGCCGATCGAGTGCGCCGGCAGGAACACGCCGCTGCCGACCGGCTCCTCGCGGAGCAGGGCGGCACGGTCGCAGAGGGTGTTGTCGACCACGATCTCCAGCATCGGGCCGCCCACGTCCTCGCCCGAGGTGTTGACGTCGCCCAGCCGGTACGCCTCGCGCAGCAGCTTGACCACGGTGCGGCTGCGCCGCGCGTCGCGGAACGCCTGGCTCTGCTCCTCTTGCAGGCGCAACAGCCGGGCGCCGAGGTCGTTGCACTCGCGCCGGTAGTAGCGGAGCTCGCGTTCGAGGCTGCCGGCGTCGGACGTCTCACTGGGCATGGCGGCGCCTCATGCTCAGCAGCAGCCCGGTCCAGTCCAACGGCCGGGAGACGTCGCCGAACGGCGCGATCTCGACGCCGGAGTAGAATCCCAGGAACGGCGCCGATCGTTCGAGCGTCTGCGCCACGATCTCGGCCTCCTCGGTCGCGGCGCCGCTCATCGCGCTGGCGCGCCCGGCGCAGTCCACATAAAGGCTGAACAGCGTGTCGCCGACGGAGAAACCGCGGTTGGCGAGCTGCACGCCGTCGCGCACCGACTGCAGCATCAAGGCGTTGTCGCGCGACATGATCTGGACACGGGCACCCTGCTTGAAATCCGGCTCGAACAGGGTCACGGAGCCGTTGGCCTGCTGCGAGGTCAGGATCAGGCGGTTCACGTAGTCGTTCTCGTCGTACGGGCCAAACGGGTCGCCCTGCTTCTCGCCCAGCGTGGCGATCAACGAGATGTTGTGGTTGGTGGACGGCCCGATCTTCAGCCCCAGCATCCGCTCGATCACCGACAGCGCGGGCTCGTGGTCGAGCTCGTAGACCACGGCGCCTTCGATGCGGGTGATCTCCATGAACGAGCTGACCGGACGGCAGCCATGCAGGATAACGGTGTCGACGGAGAGTGTCGGCGGGAACACCATCGCGAGGGCGGCGTGCCGGCACACGCCGTCGCCCACGAACACCCAGCCGTCGGACAGGTTAAAATCGGTCAGCAACCCACCCCCCGTCAGCCGCACCGGATGGCTGCCGAGCCCTTCGTAGAAGCCCTCCATGATCGAGCTGCCGAAGTGCAGCCGTGGCGGCGAGCCGGTGGCGACGCTGTCGAACAGCAGGAACACCGGCGCGTTCGCCTCGGCCGCCTCGGCCACCATGCGCCCGAGGTCGCGGCCGGCGGCGCGCTCGTTGCGCAGCAGGTCGCGTGTGATATGCAGCGAAGGCGTGGTCAGGGGGTCGAAGAACGCCATGATGCCGATCTCCAGCCCGCTATAGCCGCTGCCGTCGAAGGTGATGGCACCGACCGCCGAGCCGCCCACCACGCAGACCGGCCCGAACACGTCGCGCAACGCCGCGAACACGGCGTCCGGATCGTGCTTGCCGCCGCAGAACACCAGCAACATCGTGGGTGCCGGGTCCGCCAGCAGGTCCCGACAGCGCGCCACGGCAACGGTGACATCGAAGTGCTTCGCGAACGCGACTCGGACCAAACACGTCTCCCTGGCTTTCGATGCCGACCTTAGCCTATCGACTAGGATCATAACCTAACAGCCGTCGGTTGGCGCCTGTCCATTCGACCGCGGACGCTGGTGCAACCCGTGACGCATCCGACGCCCCCGATCACCCCAGCCCGCCGCCGTCGCCGGCAATCTAGGCACAAAACTGCAACGACCACAATCGGTATGAACTGTTGCAATAAAATAACATCACATTTTTAAATACAGTAACGCAACGTTTCATTGTAATAACGGTCAGGCGATATCAAGATGCGGTCACAGTCCGGCAATCGCGACGAGCAGCAACAGTTTTTGATGCAATGTCATAATGATGTCGCCGATCCTAACCCATTTTTAATTTGGGTGGTGATTCATAACGCCAAAAAACAAGATTCAAGATAGAAAATTTTTCGCACTTTGACGAACTTATAACGGAAAAATCATTCATTAAATGTTGCTTCGCGCCATACAGTGTTCAAGTTAAACCATGCGACTGACGAAGTTGTCGCCGCGGGGTTATCTTATGTCGTACAGCTAGACTGCGCCCATCTTTAGCAACAAAGGATCGCCTTTCATGGTTTACGTAAATACATCGCTGACTCTCGACGCCTCGATCAAGATGTCGCCCGCGAACGCGTCAGTTGATGCCAGACTGATGATGTATGACCGACTGCCGCGGCTGGTGCAGCCGTTCCTGACCTGGCTGACTGCCAAACCGGCACCGGGCGAGGCGATGCTGTCGCGTTCGCCGGTATGGTACGTGGCCTGCGCCAGTCTCCAGGTCGTGTTGGGTGTGGCAATCGCCTGGACGGCGCTGCTGCTGCCGGCACTCCCGGCGACAGCGCTGGTCCTGCTCGGAGTATTGCTTTCGAGCTCGGGACTTGGACTGTTCCAAGTTGTCGTGTTCCACCACTGTTCGCATGGCACGGTATTCAAAAATCGCGAGACGAACATCCGGGTCGGCCGGGTGATCTCGGCGGTCCTGCTGTTCAAGCACTTCGACGAGTACAAGAAGGACCACATGCTGCACCACAACGCGCGCAAGCTGCTGACCGAGGAGGACGAGTTCGCCGATTTCGTGTTCGGCACCTGTCGCCTGCAGGCCGGCGTCGGCAAGCGCGAGCTGTGGCGACGAGTCGTGGGCAACCTGGTCTCGCCGGTGTTCCACGCGCAGTTCCTGCGCCGACGGATGCGAGCGGCATTCCGGTCGCCCGATCGCACGCACAACGCGATCGGCATGGCGACCTGGGGTACGCTGGCGTCGCTGGCCGTGGCGCTGCACCAGGTCGGGCCGTTCCTGGTCGCGGTCGTGCTGCCAATGACCGTGTTGCTGCAGGTGGCGACCGTGTTCCGCATCCTGTGCGAGCACCGCTTCCCCAACCAAGCGATCATGGAGCAGCGCGGCAAGGACTTTGCCTGCCACGCGACTTCGGCCGTGTTCCCCGGCGCCATGCCGCCGGCGCGCGAGCTGGCGACGCTGCGGCGGCTGGCCGGCTGGGCGATGTGGTGGGCGGAGATGCTGACGCTGCAGCTCTTGGTGCGGCTGTTCGTGTTGGTGGGCGACGCGCCCTGCCATGACTTCCACCACCGCCGCCCGGCCAGCAAGCGCTGGACCAGCTATGCGCAAGCGCGGCAGAGCGACGTCGAGGCGGGCTCGCCCGGGTTCAACGTCGATTACATCGAGACCTGGGGCCTGTTCACCGCGGTCGATCAGACCCTGGCCAGCCTCGCCGAGACCGACCCCGCCTTCAGCGTCTAAGCCGACCCACCCTGCGTTGCCCGCCCCCGCACCCGGCCCGCCCCCCCCCGCGCGAGCCCACCAGACCGCGCCCCCCCGCCACCACCACCACCCGCGGGCGCCGCCGGGCGCGGCCGGCCGGCCGCGCCGAGGCGCTCGCCCAGCAGACGGCGCGCGCGCGCAACCTCCTCGGCCGTGACGGTGTGACTGTCGCCCGGATAGAGTTGCAGCGTGACCTCGGCGCCCATTCCCGAAAACACCGCTTGCGTCTCCCGCACCCGCGTCGCCGGGATGTGCGGATCGTGCTCACTGCAGGCGAGCAACACCGGCGTCCCGTCGAGCCCGCCCGCGCCGGCACCGGGAGTCTCGCCGATCAACCCGCCGCTCAGGACGATCAATCCGCCGAGCGGCCGCGCGCGGCGGCGGAGGCATTCCGCCGCGAGGCAGGCGCCCTGCGAGAACCCGAGCAACACGACCCGCAACGGCGGCATCCGTGCCGCCAGCCGCTCGATCAGATCGTCGAGGACCGAGAGCGCCGAAGACAGATCCGGCTCGTTGACCGAGTTCGGCTCCACGAAGCGGCGCGGATACCAGACCTGGCCCGCCGCCTGCGGCGCCAGGCAGGCGATGCGCCGCCCCGCGAGGCCGCGCGCCAGTTCCAGCATCCCGGCGGCATCGCCGCCGCGCCCGTGCACCAGCACCAGCGCGCCGTCCGCGTCGTCGAGCGGGGCGCCGGATTGCGCCATCGGCAGGCCGGCGTGACGTCCCTGCCCGCCGCTCAGCATCGCGGACCCGTTCACAGCGGCTTCAGGCCGCGCTCGATCGCCGCTCGGCGCGGTTCCAGGAACGGCGGCAGCGACAGTCGCTCGCCCAGCGCCTCCAGCGGCTCGTCGGTGGCGAAACCCGGCCCGTCGGTGGCGATCTCGAACAGCACCCCGCCCGGCTCGCGCGCGTAGAGACTACGGAAATAGAAGCGGTCGACCGGGCCGCTGGAGCGCACGCCGAGGCGTTCGTAGCGCTGCACCCAATGGCCGTAATCGGCATCCGGGATGCGGAACGCGACATGGTGGACGCCGCCGGCACCCTGTTGCGCCGGGGGCAGTCCCGGTTCGACGCGGATGTGCAGCTCGGCCGCCGGGCCGCCCTCGCCCATGGCGTAGACATGCACGGCCGTCCCATCGCTGCGGTAGCCGCGCGCCTCGTGCATCCCCAACGCTCCGGTCACGAAGCCGGCGGTCGGCGCCAGTTCCGGCACGCTCATCGTAATTGGGCCAAGCCCGCGCACCTGGTGCGGCGGGGGCACCGGCGAGCGCTCCCATGGATGCGACGGCCCCGCGCCGCCGTCGTCCACCAATGCCAGGCGCTGCCCCTCGGGGTCTTCGAACGTCATGCGGCTGCGGCCGTCAATCGCCTCGATGGCGCCATGCGCCACGCCCAGTTCGTCGAACCGCGCCAGCCAGTAAGCCAGCGCCGCTTCGCTGACCCGAAGCGCGGTTTGCACGACACTGTTGCCGCCGCGCCGCTCGCGCGCGGCGGGCCAGTCGAAGAAGGTGAGGTCGGTGCCGGGGCTGGCGCGGCCGTCGGCGTAGAACAGGTGGTAGGCGGTGACGTCGTCCTGGTTCACCGTTTTCTTGACCAACCGCATCCCGAGCACACGGGTGTAGAAATCGAGGTTGCCCGGCGCGTCGGCGCTCACCGCCGTCAGGTGGTGGATGCCGCCCAGTTGCGGCGTGGCTGCTTCAACCATTTTTGTCCGAGGCTCCCAATCAAGACGACGCTTGCATAAGCCGAAATACCAAGCCAACTTGTTTTGACACCGAAGCAGGAGACGCCGCTATGGCCAAGGGGCAGCAGAAGAGCAACCGAGAGGCCAAGAAGCCGAAGGCCGACAAGAAACCGGCCGCCGCCACGGCGCCGTCGCGCCCGGCCCCAGCGAAACCGGCACCGGCAAAGGGCAAGTAGCTCGCGCAGTTGGCGGAAGGTGTGGGATTCGAACCCACGGTACGTTTTACCGCACACACGCTTTCCAAGCGTGCGCCTTAAGCCGCTCGGCCAACCTTCCGTCGAGGCGTAGTTAGCAGGCGAGCGCGTCAGGCGTCCATCTTCAGCGCGGCGAGGAACGCCGATTGCGGGATCTCGACCTTGCCGAACTGGCGCATCCGCTTCTTGCCTTCCTTCTGCTTGTCCAGCAGCTTGCGCTTGCGGCTGATGTCGCCGCCGTAGCACTTGGCCGTCACGTCCTTGCTCAGCGCGCTGATCGTCTCGCGCGCGATGACCCGGCCGCCGATCGCCGCCTGGATCGCGATCTTGAACAACTGCTTCGGGATCAAGTCCTTGAGCTTGGCGCAGATCGAGCGCCCGCGCGCCTCGGCGGCGCTGCGGTGGGCGATGAAGCTCAGCGCGTCCACCGGGTCCTGGTTGACCAGAATCGAGATGCGCACCAGTTCGCTCTCGGCGTATCCATCCATGGCGTAGTCGAAGCTGGCGTAGCCGCGGCTGATCGACTTCAGCCGGTCGTAGAAGTCGAACACCACCTCGTTCAGCGGGATGCGGTACACCGCCATCGCCCGGGTGCCGACATAGGTCAGGTCGACCTGCTGGCCGCGCCGCTCGTTGCACAGCGTCAGCACCGAGCCGAGGTAATCGTCAGGCACCATGATGGTGGCCTTGATCCACGGCTCCTCGATGTGGTCGATCTGGCTCGGGTCCGGCATGTCGGACGGGTTGTGCAGCTCCTCGACGGCGCCGCTGGTGCGGTGGATGCGGTAGACCACCGAGGGGGCGGTCGCGATCAGGTCGAGGTCGAACTCGCGTGACAGCCGCTCCTGGATGATCTCCAGGTGCAGCAGGCCGAGGAAGCCGCAGCGGTAGCCGAAGCCCAACGCGGCCGAGGTCTCGGCCTCGAAGTGGAAGCTGGAGTCGTTCAGCCGCAGCTTGCCCAGGCTGTCGCGCAGCTTCTCGAAATCGTCGGCGTCGACCGGGAACAGGCCGCACCACACCACCGGGATCGACGGCTTGAAGCCGGGCAGCGCCCGCTCCGCCGGCCTGCGGTCGTCGGTGATGGTGTCGCCCACGTTGCAGTCGGCCACCGTCTTCATCGCCGCCGTGATGTAGCCCATCTCGCCCGGCCCGAGGTCGTCCACCGGGATCATGCGCGGCGCGAACACGCCGACCTGCTCGACGGTGTGGACGCTGCCCTTGGCCATCATGCGGATCTTCTGGCCGCGCTTGATGCGCCCGTCCTTGATCCGCACCAGGATCACCACGCCGAGATACTGGTCGTACCAGCTA
Source organism: uncultured Acetobacteraceae bacterium (assembly GCA_964247515.1). GTDB lineage: Bacteria > Pseudomonadota > Alphaproteobacteria > Acetobacterales > Acetobacteraceae > CAVRQM01. The sequence goes on from CAXTVL010000078.1 coordinate 8,451, forward strand.
TCGACCAGCAGTGCCGCGAGCGGCGCCTCGGCGTCGCCGGTGGGCGGCGGCAGGCGCGTCACCAGCGCCTCCAGAACGCCCTCGATGTTCAGCCCGGTCTTGGCGGAGATCATCACCGCGTCCGAGGCGTCGAGCCCGATCACGTCCTCGATCTGTTGCTTCACGCGGTCAGGTTCGGCCGCCGGCAGGTCGATCTTGTTCAGCACCGGCACGATCTCGTGGTTGGCCTCGATCGCCTGGTAGACGTTGGCCAGCGTCTGCGCCTCCACCCCCTGCGAGGCGTCGACCACCAAGAGCGAGCCTTCGCAGGCGGCCAGGCTGCGCGACACCTCGTAGGCGAAGTCGACATGGCCCGGCGTGTCCATCAGGTTCAGCGTGTAGACCAGCCCGTCAAGCGCCTTGTAGGTCAGGCGCACGGTCTGCGCCTTGATGGTGATGCCGCGTTCCTTCTCCAAATCCATGTTGTCGAGCACCTGCTCGGTCATGTCGCGGGCACTGATGGCCCCGGTCGACTGGATCAGCCGGTCGGCCAGGGTCGACTTGCCGTGGTCGATATGGGCGATGATCGAGAAGTTGCGGATGTGGCTGATCGGCACGCTGGTCATGATGGCATTACCGTTCGGGCAAAGGGGTGCCGGTCATCGTAGCACGCCGCCGGTCGCCTTCTGCACGGCGGCAACGATCCTGGCAGAGGTGGCCTCGATCTCGGCGTCGGTCAACGTGCGCTCGCGCGGTTGCAGCGTGACCTCGATGGCGAGCGAGCGGTGGCCGTCGGGCACGCCTGCTCCGGCGTAGACGTCGAACAGCGCGACGCCGGCGACCAGCGCCCGTTCGGCCCCGCGCGCCGCGCGCAGCAC
>CAXTVL010000079.1:0-9248 GCA_964247515.1 uncultured Acetobacteraceae bacterium
GCTGTCGGCCGACCTGTCGCATTACGTCGTCGACCGCGAGATGCCGTGCCCGCCGCCGCCCGAGCTGCAGGCGCTGGTGGACCGCGTGCTCGACCGCGCGGATTCGTTCCAGGGCCGCGTGGCGGCGCGCGGACAGATCCAGGTGGCACTCGACTTCCCGCAGAACGTCAAATGGCTCCGCCTGTTCCTCGACTGGTGGGAGCAAGGGCTGCGCTCGTGGCGGGCGCGGGCCGCGGCGGACGCGAGCGTGGTGTTCCTGTGCGAGCTGGGGCCGCCCGACTACGCCATCACCGACGCCGGCGGGCGCGAGCTGTCGGACCGCTGGCAAGAGGCGCTGGCGCTGCGGACCCGGGTGAGGGCGATCTGGGCGCGGCTGGAGGGTGCGTCGCCGGGGTGACGCCATGCTTCGCCACGAACGGCCACGGCTGGGGGGGCGTCCGCCATCCGGGCCGCTCAGACACGCATCGCGGCGCGTGCGGCGGCGGCGGCTTGGGTCTCGGTCGCGACTGTGGTCGTTGCCGGTCCGCCGCGATGCTGCATGGCGGCCCGTGCCGCGGCGCCTGGCGCTGTGGCACTGAAGTAGCTGGGTGGCGCCGTACCCTTTATCTCGGGATGGGTTGCATAGCGGGCGGCGGCTTGCGCGGCGGTGGCACCTGCCTCGGCTCGGGACGGCACGGCATGGGGTTGCTGCGTCGGTGTGGAGGCGGTACGGGGCGGCCCCGCTTGCAGAAGCTGATCGTGGGCCGAACCCCGATAACTCGGCAACTGGTCATAGTCTCCGGCCGACGATCCACCGGATCGCGAACCGAAGGCCGGGCGAAACGGCTGGCCACCAGTCTCTTGCATCATGCCGTCGAACATTTCGGTGTCGCTGTGTTGCGCATAACGCTCGTACGGCTGGGATGCCCGCGCCGAGGTGGGATCGAACGGCCGCTCATGGACCATGTGGTCGTTGCCGCCATTCGAGGAAATGCTGCCAGGTCCAGACATGACGATCCTTTCGCGCGCCGCGACCGTGCCGAAAAGCCTGGTCCGAGGCCGCGGCCGACGATAGGCCTGCCGAGCTGACGTGGACCTGTCCCGGGGGCGCGTGGAACCCGCCTTGTCAGTCCCGCCAATGCGCGGCGCCGCGGCGCATGAACACCTCGCGGAACTGCGCGGTGGATTTGGGCAGCAACGTGCCGTCGCCCCAATCCAGCAACACCGCGTAGTGGCGCACCAGGTCCAGCGCGTCCAACTCGCCGGCGCGGAACCGGGCGGCGACGGATTCCGGGTCCTCGGCGACCCAGCCCCGGCGGGCGGCGCGGATGCGGGCGCGCTCGGCCTCGGTCGCCGCCGCGTCGACCTCGTATTCGCGCAAATCGGCGTCGACCACGCGCAGCACGACGCCGTAGTCACGCCGGGCGCGGTCGAGCGAAACGTAGTCGTCGGAGACGTCCTCGCGCACAAGCTGCGGGTCGCGCTCCAGCGGGTCGCCGTAGCCGCCGCCGCCGGCGGTGATGCGGCTGAAGCGGTCGCCGGATCGCAGCTTCACGTCGGAGAACGCGGCGCCCAGCCACTCCTCCGCTCCGCCGCCATCACGGCGCAGCGTCAGCCCGTGCGGCACCGACGGCAGGCCACCCTCGATGCCCCAGGTCACGGCGCGCTCGCGGTCGCAGATGTAGGAGATCACGGTGCGGTCGACCTCGGTGAGCGTGCTGACCTTGCGGGCGCCGACGCCGCCGCGCCAGCGTCCGGGCCCCGCGGAGTCGGTCAGGATCTCGAACCCGTCGGTCAGGATCGGGCAGAGGCGCTCCTGGCCCTCGACCGGCTGCGCCTGCAAGCCGGTGCCGAAGCAGGCGGTGGTGACGTTGGCGCCGTCGCGGCCGTTGCGGCCGCCCCAACCGCCGGGCAGCCAGTCGTAGAACATGAAGATCGGCTTGGCCGGGCTGCGCAGGTCGCGCCCGCCGGTCAGCAGGTATTCGAGGTTGAACGAGCAGGCCAGCGCCCGCTCGGGCATGATGCCGGACCAGATCTCGTAGATCGCGTTCATGATCTTCTCGAACGGCATCAGGAACCCGGTGCAGGCCACCGGCCAGGGCGCGCTGACCACGGTGTCGGGCGGGGCGATGACCTCGATCACGCGGTAGAAGCCGGAGTTGAGCGGCAGGTCGGGGAAGAACGTCTTCATGCCGGCCACCACCGCCGAGAAGGTGCCGCCGAACGCCGAGTTGTACAGCGAGCCGATGCAGGGATGGCTGCCGGTGAAGTCGTAGCGGGCGCGGTCGCCGCTGATCGTCAGCTTGACGTGGATCGGGATCATGCCCTCGCCCCGCGAGGCGTCGCGGTCGATGTAGTCCACCGTGCTCCACTCGCCGTCGGGCAGGGCGGCGAGGCGCTGGCGCATCGCCCGCTCGACATAGTCCTGCACGTCGGCGAAGCCCGCCACCACCGTCTCGCGGCCATACTTGCCGACCAGGCGCAGCAGCTCGCGCTCGGCCACCGCCGTCGCCGCCGCCTGCGACTGCATGTCGCCGATGATCGAGGCCGGGTCACGGGTGTTGGCGGCGATCAGGTTGGCCACGTCGCGGCGGAACTGGCCTGCGTCCCACAGCCGCACCGGGGTGATGCGGATGCCCTCGCGGAACATATCCGAGGCCGAGACGTCGAACGAGCCGGGCACGCTGCCGCCCACGTCGGACCAATGCCCGTTCGACTGCGCGTAGGCGATCGGCGCGCCGTCCACGAACACCGGCCGGATCAGCCGCACGTCGGGGAAGTGCGTGCCGCCCGCGTACACGTCGTTGATCGCGTACACGTCGCCCGGCTTCATGTCATCGCGGAAGGCGTCGATCACCGCCTTGCAGGTGTAGTGCAGGGTGCCGACGTGGACCGCGATGTCGGCGCGGCCTTGCGCCACCGAATCGCCGTTCGCGTCGTGCAGCGCGTTGGAGAAGTCGCGGTTGTAGATCACGAACGAGTAGCAGGTGCGCAGCATCTGCTCGGCCATCTGGTCGACCGAGGTGATGTAGGCGTTCTTCAGCACCTCGAACGTCACCGGGTCGAGCGCGAAATCGGCCATGGCTCAGCCCTCCATGCGGATGACGAGGTTGAGGAAGCGGTCGATTTCCGCCCGCGCTCCCGGTGGCACCACCGAAGTCGAGTCCGCCTGCTCGACGATGGCGGGGCCGGCGAAGCGGCTGCCCGCCCGTAGCGCCGCGCGGGCGAAGACCGGCGCGTCGTGCGCCTGGCCGTCGAACCACACGGCGCGGCGCGCGAGCGGTTCGGGCGCGGCGTCGCCGGGCGGATGGGTGGCGAACCCGGCCTTCGGCACGGTGCCGACCGCGCGCAGGTTGAGGCGGTAGAAATCCACCGGGGCCTCGTCGCGGCGGAAGTTGTACTCGCTGTCGTGCCGCACATGGAACGCCGCGACCAGCTCGGCGATCGGCGGCACCGGGGCCGCGCTCGGCACCGAGAGCGAGCGCCACTGGCCGCGATACATCATGTCCACCGTGCGTTCGAGCACGATGCGGTCAGGGGCGACGCCCTCGTGCCGCAGCCGGGCCAGCGCCTCGGCCTCCAGCCGCGCGAACTCGGCCTCGATCGCCGCGGGATCGGCCCGCTCGGCGGGATGCAGGTAGCTCTCGGCCAGGTCGTGCTGCACGTCGACCAGCAGGCAGCCCAGCGCCGAGGTGACGCCGGGGTAGGGCGGCACGATCACCACCGGGATCGCCAGCTCGCGCGCCAGCGCCGCGCCGTGCAGCGGCCCGGCGCCGCCGAACGCCACCAGCGCGAAGTCGCGCGGGTCGTAGCCGCGGCTGATCGAGATCAGCCGCACCGCGTCGGCCATGTTGGCGTTGGCGACGCGGATCACCGCCTCCGCCGCCGCGTGCAGCTCGAGGCCGAGCGGCGTCGCCACACCGTCCTGCACCGCCGTCTCCGCCAGGTCGGCGCGCAGCCGCACGCTGCCGCCGGCCAGGCCCTCGCCGAGCCGGCCCAGCACCACGTTCGCGTCGGTGTTGGTGGGCACGGTGTTGCCGCCGCCGTAGCAGGCCGGGCCGGGGCGCGAGCCGGCGGATTGCGGTCCGTTGTGCAGCGCGCCCGCGTCGTCGATGGTGGCGAGCGAGCCACCGCCGGCGCCGATGGTCAGCACCTCGATCGAGGGAAAGCGGATCGGGTAGCCGAACTCGATGAACCAGTCCTTCGTGACCCGCGAGCGCCCCTCGGTCGCCAGCGAGACGTCGCAACTGGTGCCGCCCATGTCGAGGCCGATCGAGTTGGGATAGCCGCACTGCGCCGCGATGTGTCGGCTCGCGATGGCGCCGGCGGCGATGCCGGAGCCGGCCAGCCGCGCCGCGAAGCGCTGCGCCCCGGCCGTGGTCATGACGCCGCCGCCGCTGTGCAGCAGCAGCAGGTCGCTGGCGTAGCCGCCCTGGCGCAGCTTCTCGCCCAGCCGGGCGCAGTAGGCGGCCACCACCGGGTTCAGGATGGCGTTGACCACCGTGGTCGAGAACCGCTCGTGCTCGAAGATCTCGGGCAGCGTCTCGGACGAGGTGGCGATCGGCACGCCGGGCAGCGCGTCGGCCAGGATCGCCTTGGCGCGCAGCTCGTTGGCGGGGTTGGTGAATGCGTTCATGAAGCAGACCGCGACCGCCGCGACACCACGCTTCTTGAGCACGCGCGCCGCCTCGCGGACACCGGCCTCGTCGAGGGGCGTCGTGATACGGCCAGTGGAGTCGACCCGCTCGCGCACGGTGAGCCGGTCGCGGCGTGGGATGTACGGGCGGGCGACGTCCTTGTAGACGTCCCACAGATCCTCCTTGTCGGCGCGGCGGATTTCGATGACGTCGCGGAAACCCTCGGTGCAGAGCATGGCGGCGCGCGGCAGCCGGCGGGTGATCAGCGCGTTGGTCGCGACCGTGGTGCCGTGCGACAGCAGCGCCACGTCCGGCAAGCGGACCTCCGCCGCGTCGAGGCCCGACATGAAGCCGTCGATCGGGTCGGGCGTGGACGCCACCTTGGCGACGTGGATCGCGCCGCTGGCTTCGTCCATGACGCAGATGTCGGTGAAGGTGCCGCCGATGTCGACCGCGACGCGAAGGCTCATGGCGTTCTCCTATTGCACCGCGATCACGCTGGCGTCGGCCTCGTCCCAGGTCAGCGCCACGGCATCCGGCGCCCAGCCCGGCGGGTAGCGGCTGGCGTGGCTCTCGACCGTGACCGTCTGCCCGTCGGCCAGCGCCACCGAGAGCTGCACCGCGGTGCCGATCAGCCGGCGGCCGAGCAGGCGGCCGGACAATCCCCCGTCCCCCGCCAGGGCCGCGTCCACGACGGTCAGCGCCTCCGAGGGGATGCTGAGCACGACCCGCGCTCCGGGCGAGAGGGTGTCGGCGACCCGGCCGCGCAACGGCCCGGACCGCGTATCGACCGACGCGAAGCCGTCGACACAGGCGAGCAGCGTGCCGGGCAGGATCGTGTTGCGGCCGATGAAGCGGGCGACGAACTCGGTCCGTGGCCGCGTGTACAGCTCGTGCGGCGCGCTCACCTGCTCGACGGCGCCCCGGTTCATCACCACGATGCGGTCGGACAGCATCAGCGCCTCCGACTGCGCGTGCGTGACGAACACGAAGGTGATGCCGATGTTGCGTTGCAGGAGCTTCAACTCCTGCTGGATGCTCTTGCGCAGATTGGCGTCGAGCGCCCCCAGCGGCTCGTCCAGCAGCAGGATCGCGGGTTCCACCACCAGCCCACGCGCCAGGGCGACACGCTGCCGCTGGCCGCCGGACAGGCCGAGCGGCTTGCGCTCCAGGATCGGCCCGAGGTCCAGCCGCTCGGCGATGCCGTCCACCTTGGCGCGGCGCTCGCGTGCCGCCATGCCCTTGACCCGCAGCCCGTACTCGATGTTGCCGCGCACGGTGAGGTGCGGGAACAGCGCGAAGCTCTGGAAGATGGTCGAGGTCGGCCGGCGCTCCGGCGGCAAGCCGCCCACGTTGCGGCCGGCGATCAGGATGTCGCCGGAGCTGATCGCCTCGAAGCCCGCGATCATGCGCAGCGTGGTGGTCTTGCCGCAGCCCGAGGGGCCCACGAAGGAGACGAACTCCCCCTTCGCCACTTGCAGGTCGAGGCCCGTGACCGCCGGGGTGCCGTTCGGGTAGACCTTGCCCACGCCGACCAGTTCGAGGTCGTGGCGCGCCATCAGGCGTTCAGGAACTCGTCCCAGCTCTGGATCAGGGCGTCGTACTCGTCCGGCCATTGGTGCCAGTAGGCGACGTGGCTGGCGCGCTCGGCGAGCGAGCCGCCGTCGCGCAGGTCGCCGTCCTTGATGCCGCGCTCCGGCGCGCCCTGCCAGGGCTTGCCCTCGTACCAGAAAGCGTATTTGGCCGGGTCCATGACGTCCTTGATCCTGGTGGTGGGCGAGTAGTAGCCCTGCTCGGAGACCAGGATGCCGGGCGGTCCGGACAGCCAGTAATCGGCATACGCCGTCACCGCGTCGGCGTTGGGGGTGCCGGCGATGCTGGTGACGCCGATCGCCCAGCCGCGGTAGCCCTCCTTCGGCACCGCGTAGCGGCACTGGTGGCCCTGCGCCTTGACCGCCATCACGGCGGGCTGCCAGGCGTCGCAGACCACCATCTCGCCGCTGGCGAGCAGGTTCACCAGCTCGCCGAAATCGCCCCACAGGGCGCGGAACTGGCCGTCCTTCTTCTTCGAGATCAGGAACTTGGTGGCGTCGTCGATCTGCTTGGCGCTGGGGTTGCCGGGGTTCTTCACGTCGGACAGGCCCAGCGTGTTCATCGCCATGATCGCCTGCCCGAAGGCGATCAGCGGGTCGGTGTTGAGGCCCGAGCGGCCCCGCCACTTCCGGTCGAAGATCGCGGCCCAGCTGTTCGCCTCCTCGGCGCTCACCACCGCCGGGTTGTAGCCCACGGAATCGTAGTTGTAGACGGTGGGCACCATCCACAGCGCGGTGTGCGACGGGTCCTGCCAGATCTGCCCGGTGATCTGCGCCTTGGCCGGCCATTTTGGGTCGGGTTTGACGAAGGTGTCGCGGATGCTGGTCCAGTTCGGCAGCGCGGCGGTGGGGATCGGCGTGATCTTGTTGGTCTGCGTCACCGACGGCAGCCGCTCGCCGATCGATTCCCAGCAATCGTAGTCCGACGAGCCGGACAGGATCTTGGTCTGCGCGTCCGGGAAGGTGGCGGCGGTGCCGCTGGTGCCGCCGATCTTGGACTCTGTCTTGAACGCCGCCAGGATGCGGTCCTGCACCGTCACCGACAGCCCGATGGTGCGCAACTGCTCGGAGCCGAGCGACTTGGCCTGCGCCCAGGCGCGGCGCGAATCCAGCAGCGGCGTGCCGCCGCCCAGCGCCACCGCCGCCGTGGCCGCCCCCGCCTTGAGCAGCGAACGGCGCGAGAACTCGTCCGAGGACCGCATGGCACTCTCCCTGGGTTGCATCAGTAGCGGCCGACCAGCAGCCCGCCGTCGACGGCGATGGTCTGCCCGGTCAGGTAGCGGGCGGCGTCGGAGGCGAGGAACAGCGCCACGTCGGCGATGTCCTCCGGCTCGCCGACCCGGCCCAGCGGGATGAACGACGCCGCCTGCTCCAGCCCTTCCGGCCCCAGCGAGTGCTCGCGCGACAATGCCTGCGCGGTGCGGATGTAGCCGGGGGCGATGGCGTTGACGCGGATGCCGGCGCGCGCCAGCTCGACCGCGAGGCCGCGCACCAGCCCGACCACGCCGCTCTTGGCCGCCGAGTAGTGGACGTGCTCGTCCCAGCCGTAGGCGACGCCCATGATCGACGACAGCGCCACCACGGCCCCGCCGCCTCGCGCGCGCATCCCGGGTGCGGCGGCGCGCGCCACGCGCAGCACGCCCTTGAGGTCGACGTCGAGCGTGTGGTCCCAGCGCGCGTCGGTCATCTGATCGAGCGGCACCCGATGCGCGATGCCGGCATTGGCGACCACCGCGTCGAGCCGGCCGAACTCCCGCTCGGCCTCGGCCACGGCGGCGTCGACCTGCTCGGTGCTGGTGACGTCGACGGCCCGGAAGCGCGCGGTGCCGCCGCCAGCCATGATCGCCTCGGCGACCGCCTGGCCCTCGTCGCGCAGCACGTCCGTCACCATCACGGCAAAGCCGGCGCGGGCGAAGGCGCGCGCGGTGGCGCGGCCGATGCCGATGCCGGCACCCGTGACCAGCGCGCCCTTCATAGCATCACGTCCCCGGAGTTCGGCCCGAGCGTCTGGCCCACGTAGAGCGCGCCGGCGGGCGAGGCGAGGAAGGCCACGGTGTCCGCCACCTCCTCCGGCAAGCCGAAGCGGCCGAGCGGCAGTTCCGCGAGCTTGGCCGCGCGCCAGTCGGGCGACAGGCTCTTGGACAGCTCGGTGTCGATCGGGCCGGGCGCCACCGCGTTGACCCGCACGCCGCGCCCGCTCAGCTCGCGCGCCATGCTCTTGGTCATGCCGATGATGCCGGCCTTGGCGGCGGCGTAGTGCGCCAGCTCCCGCCCGCCGATCTGGCCCAGTTGCGAGGCGATGTTGACGATCACGCCCTGGCCTCGCGCCAGCATCCCCGGGACCGCGCGGCGGCAGCACAGGAAGGTGCCGCGCAGGTGCACCGCGACCATGCGGTCGAAATCGGCCAGCGCCAGTTCCTCGAACGGCGCCTGATGGACGTGGCCGGCGACGTTGACCAGCAGCGTCACCTTCCCCGCCGCCTCGGCGGCGCGGAACATCGCCTCGACCGCCTCGGGGTCGCTGACGTCGGCGCCGGTCGCCTGCGCCGTATAGCCCTGTTCGCGCAGCGCGGCGGCCACGGTCTCCGCCCCGGCCGCGTTGATGTCGGCCGCCAGCACCGAGGCGCCGTCGCGCGCCAGGCGTTGCGCGATGGCGCGGCCGATGCCGCTGGCGGCGCCGGTGACGAGCGCGTTGTGCGCCATCAGGCGATCTCCTCTTGCAGCGCCGCCATGCGGCGGCCGCGGCGCACGCTGAGGCCCATCAGGATGCCGTACACCGCCAGCAACGCGAACGAGAACAATGTGGTCAGCACGCCGAAGGCGAAGATGTTGGGATGGATCTCCACCGCGAACGTCCCGTAGATGGTGAGCGGCAAGGTCTGCGCGCTGCCGGCGGTGAACAGCGTGCGCGGGAACTCGTCGTACGACAGCGTGAACGCGAACAGCATCGCGCTCAGCACGCCGGGGAAGATCAGCGGCAGCGTCACCCGGCGGAAGGTGCGCCCGGGCGCAACGCCCAGGCTCCACGCCGCCTCCTCGA
>CAXTVL010000080.1:0-9226 GCA_964247515.1 uncultured Acetobacteraceae bacterium
CGGGCCCGCGGACGATTCCCTGCACCCGGGTGCCGTGCTCAGCCCGATGGTGGGTATCGCCTACCTCGCCCCCGCCCCTGCCTCGCCGCCCTATGTGAGTGTCGGGCAGGCGGTGGTGCCGGGACAGACCGTGCTGCTGATCGAGGCGATGAAGACGTTCAACCAGATCAAGGCCCCGCGCGCCGGCACGGTGACGCGCATCCTGGTGACTCCCGGTGCTCCCGTCGAATACGGCGAGCCGCTGCTGATCGTCGAGTAGGCGTGTTCCAGAAGATCCTGATCGCCAACCGCGGCGAGATCGCGCTGCGCATCCAGCGCGCCTGCCGCGAGCTGGGCATCAAGACGGTCGCCGTCCACTCGACCGCCGACGACGAGGCGATGCACGTGCGCCTGGCCGACGAGAGCGTGTGCATCGGCCCGCCGGCGGCGCGCGAGAGCTACCTCAACGTCGCCTCGATCCTGTCGGCGGCGATCGTGACCGGCGCCGACGCGATCCATCCCGGCTACGGCTTCCTGTCGGAGAACGCCGAGTTCGCCGACATGGTGGAGCAGCACGGCCTGACCTTCATCGGCCCCTCGCCCGCGCACATCCGCATGATGGGCGACAAGATCGAGGCCAAGCGCGCCATGGCCGGCCTCGGCGTGCCGCTCGTGCCGGGCTCCGACGGCGAGCTGGCCGACCTCGACGAGGCGCGCGCGGTGGCGGCGCGGATCGGCTACCCGGTGCTGATCAAGGCGGCGGCCGGCGGCGGCGGACGCGGCATGAAGGTCGCGCACGACGCCTCCGAGATCGACGACGCCTGGCAGGTCGCCCGCACCGAGGCCCGCGCCGCGTTCGGCAACGACGCCGTGTACCTGGAAAAATACCTCGACCGCCCCCGCCACATCGAACTGCAGGTGATGGCCGACGCCTATGGCGACGTGGTGCATTTCGGCGAGCGCGATTGCAGCCTGCAGCGCCGCCACCAGAAGCTGCTGGAGGAGGCCGGCTCACCCGCCCTCGCCCCCCAGCAGCGCGCCGCGCTGGGCGAGACGGTGACTCGGGCCTTGCGCACGCTCGGCTACCGCAACGCCGGCACGCTCGAGTTCCTCTACCAGGACGGGCAGTTCGCCTTCATCGAGATGAACACCCGCCTGCAGGTCGAGCATCCCGTGACCGAGATGGTCTGCGGCGTCGACCTGGTGCGCGAGCAGGTGCGCATCGCCGCCGGCGAGCGGCTCGGCTACGCGCAGGCCGACGTGGCGTTCGCCGGCCACGCCATCGAGTGCCGCATCAACGCCGAGGACCCGGACAGCTTCCTGCCCAACCCCGGCCGCGTCACCGCGTTCCACGCGCCGGGCGGCCTCGGCGTGCGCGTCGACAGCGCCCTATACGCCGGCTACGTGGTGCCACCGTATTATGACAGCATGATCGCCAAGCTGATCGTGCACGCGCCGAGCCGCCCGGAGGCGATCGCGCGCATGAGCCGGGCGCTGGCCGAGTTCGCGGTGGTGGGCGTCAAGACCACCATCCCGCTGCACCAGCGCATCGTCGAGGACGCGACGTTCAAGGCCGGTGACTACACGATCCACTGGCTCGAACGTTTCGTGGCGATGGTGCAGGACGGGTAGCCTCGGCCATCGCCGTCCGGTTCCCGCTGACTTGCCCCCGAACTCGTCATGCGCGGGCTTGACCCGCGCATCCACGCGGTGCCGCGCCTCGGGCTGGTCGAACTTGGGCACGATCCTTGGGCCGACCGGTGCCGCCGGCGTCGCGTGGATACCGGGTCGAGCCCATTGGTGTCCGGCTCCCGTGACTTGCCTCCAAACTCGTCATGCGCGGACTTGATCCGCGCATCCACGCGGCGCCACCACGCAGGATTATCGACATCGCGCACCAGGCTCGCCGCCATGGGCGCGGCCAGTGTCGTGCGTCGTCTCGGCGCGCCGGTGATGCGGCATTGCGTGGATCATCCGGTCGGGCCCGATGATGACAGCCTTGTTGCCGCCCACCGTCGATGACCGACCTCCGCGTCTCCGACTACGCGCTGATCGCCAACTGCCACACCGCGGCGCTGGTCGGGCGCGACGGCTCGATCGACTGGCTGTGCCTGCCCCGGCTCGACGGGCCGGCCTGCCTCGCCAACCTGCTCGGCACACCGGAGAACGGCCGCTGGCGCATCGGCCCGCAGGACGGCAGCGTCGCCACGCGGCGCCGCTACCGTCCCGGCACGATGATGCTGGAGACGCTGTTCGAGACACCGTCCGGGACCGCGCGCGTGACCGACTTCATCGGCTTCCCGGTGACGGCCGACCAGGTCGACATCGTGCGCCGGGTCGAGGGCGTCAGCGGCCGCGTCGCCATGGCGATGGAGGCGGTGCTGCGGTTCAACTACGGCCAGATCAAGCCGTGGGCCACGCACCACGCCGACGGGATGCGCTTCATCGCCGGCTTCGAGATGCTGCATTTGCGTGCCTCGCTGCCGCTGGAGAGCCGCGACTTCAGGACCGTCTGCGCGTTCGAGCTGGCCGAGGGCGAGCGGCACGACTTCACCCTGACCTGGTCGAAATCGCACCTGCCGCCGCCGGAGGCGCGCGACGTTGGCGCCTTGGCCGAGGCCTGCGGGCGGACCTGGACCGGCTGGGCGGCGCGCATCCCGGCGCGGTTCCATCGGCGCGAGGCGGTGGAACGCTCGTTGCTGACGCTGAAGGCGCTGACCTACATGCCCACCGGCGGGGTGGCCGCGGCCGCCACCACCTCGCTGCCGGAGCGGCTCGGCGGCTCGCTCAACTGGGACTACCGCTATTGCTGGGTGCGCGACGCCTCGTTCACCGTGACCGCATTGCTGGTCGGCGGCTTCACCGACGAGGCCGAGGCCTGGCGCGACTGGCTGCTGCGCGCCGCCGCCGGCGACCCGGCAGAGCTGCGGGTGATGTACGGCCTGGCCGGCGAGCCGCATCTGCCGGAGGGCGAGATCCCGTGGCTGGCCGGCTATCGCGGCAGCCGGCCGTTACGCTTCGGCAACGCCGCGTCCGAGCAGTTCCAGCTCGACATCTATGGCGAGCTGATCGGCACCCTGCACGTGCTGCGCCGCGCCGGCATCGAGCTGGGCGAGGAGTCCTGGGCGCTGCAACGCGCGCTGGTGGCGTGCGTCGAGGCGCGCTGGCGATGCCGGGACAGCGGCTTCTGGGAGTTCCGCGACCAGAAGCGGCACTACGTCCATTCCAAGGTGATGGCCTGGGTGGCGCTCGACCGCAGCATCAAGGCGGCCGAGGAGGACGGGCTCGAGGCGCCGCTGGAACGCTGGCGCGCGACCCGCGCCGCGATCCACCGCGAGGTTTGCGCGCGCGGCTTCGACCGCGGCCGCAACAGCTTCGTGCAGCACTACGGCGGCGCGGCGCTCGACGCTTCGGTGCTGCTATTGCCGCTGGTGGGTTTCTTGCCGGCCACCGACCCGCGCATCATCGGCACCGTGGCGGCGGTCGCCGAGGAGCTGATGACCCCGGACGGGCTGGTCTTCCGCTACCGGCCGCGCCGCGACCGGCGGGCCGAGGGCGCGTTCATCGCCTGCGGCTTCTGGATGGCGGCGAACCTGGCGCTGATGGGCCGCGCCCGCGAGGCCGAGCTGCTGTTCGCACGGCAACTGGACCTCGCCAACGACGTCGGCCTGCTGGCGGAGGAGTTCGACACCGAGCGCCGCGAGATGATCGGCAACACCCCGCAGGCGCTGTCGCACATCGCCCTGGTGCTCGCCGCCAACACGCTGACCGACCCGGCCCGCACCGCCATGCTGCGCGGGTGAGGCCGGCCCCGGCCTACGGCATCAGGTGCGTGCCGTGGGTCAATGCCGCGCCGGCCCGCAACGCCACGGCGACGAACACCGTCTCCGCCAGCTCGGCCTCGCTGGCACCGGCCTTGCGGGCGGCGTCGCGGTGGATGTCGAGGCAGTACGGGCACTGCGTCGTGAGCGCCACGGCGAGCGCCATCAGCTCCTTGTATTTCGCGGGGATCGCGCCGTCGGCCAGGGCCGCGCGGTCGAGCGCCTCGAAGCCGGCCATCGCGTCCGGCGCCAATTTTTTCAAGGTCGGCAGTTTGGCCAGGTTCGCGCTGTCGTACATGGTGCATCCTCCCCAAATCCGGCTTGCGTCCGCGCCGGTGCGCGAGGATGCCCACCCGGATCGGCCGGTGCCAACCCTTTCCACGACGCCTGTCATGCGCCGCGTCACCATCGCGGCGGTGGCGCGATGTGAGGAGACAATCGACGGATGGCGGATATGACCCTAGACGGCCCGACGCGCTCGCTTGGCCGCCCGGTGCGAGCGCTCCGGGCGGCGGCGCTGCTCGGCGCCGTGTTGGGGGCGGCGACGGCGGGGGGCGCGCGCCCCTATACCGGGCCGCCCGACCCGAGCAGCGGCGAGAGCGAGCACGGCAAGGGCGGCTGACCGCTCAGGCGGTGGTCTCGACGCTCCACGTGGCCGAGCGCACCAGCGACGAGCGTTGCAGCGCCGTCGCCACCGCGTCGAGCTCGTGGTCCTCGGCCGTCGTGGGCACCAGGATCGCCGCGAGCTCGACCCGGTCGGCGGTGTCGGACAGGATCTCGATCTCGCGGATCGGCAGGTGCGCCAGGTCGAGCTCGGCGTCGAGCAGGTCGCGCACGTCGGACACCGCCTGGCGGCCGCACACCACGATGACGCGGTACTCCGCCTCGGTCACGGCGGCGGTGATCGGGCGGCGGTTGATCCAGTTGACCAGCGGGCGCAGCAGCGTGTTGCCGGCCAGCACCGCCGCGGTGAGCGCCACGGCCTCGGCGAACAGCCCGCTGCCGGCGAAGGCGCCGACCGCCCCTGAGCACCACAGCGTCGCCGCGGTGTTCAGGCCGCGGATGTTGGTGCCGTCCTTGACGATCACCCCCGCGCCCAGGAAGCCGATGCCGGAGACGATGTAGGAGACGATGCGCGTCGCGCCCTCGGCGCCCAGCAGCCGCATCCCGAGTTCGGCGAACGCCGCCGCCCCCACCGCCACCAGCACGTTGGTGCGCAGGCCCGCGGTGCGCTGCCGCCACTGCCGCTCGAAGCCGATCGCGAGGCCGAGGCCGAACGCCACGATGATGATGCTGAACGTGTGGACGAACGCGCTGCCCCAAGCGGCCGCCAGCATCGCTTCCATGGCGGCCCTCCTCGTGCCGGCTCGGCGCTCCAGCCATAGCCACGCCGGGCGGTTTGCGTCCATCCCGCCGCGTGACATAAGGCCGCTCGCGGCCGTTGGGCCACAGGCGGGGAATGTCACCATGTCGGCGGTCCGCGCCCGGGGTTCGAGGTCGGCGACCGCCGCGTTCCTGATGCCGTTCGCGGCGCTGCTGGGCGCCATGGTCTCCGTCACCTACGGCGCGACCTTCGCCGAACGGCTGTTCCCGATGGTCGGCGCCCAGGGTGCCACCGCGCTGCGCCTGGGCCTGGGGGCCATGATCCTGCTGCCGGCGCTGCGGCCGTGGCGCGCCAAGCTGCCGTGGCGCAGCCTGCCCATGGTGCTCGCCTACGGCGCCTCGCTCGGCGCCATGAACCTGATGTTCTACATGGCGCTGCGGACCACGCCGCTCGGCGTCGCGGTGGCGTTGGAGTTCACCGGCCCGCTCACCCTGGCGGTGGCGCTGTCGCGGCGCTGGGGCGACCTCGCCTGGATCGGCCTGGCGCTGGCGGGCGTGCTGCTGCTGCTGCCGTTCGGCGGCGGACCCGCCGGCGTCGATCCGGTGGGGGCGCTGTTCGCGTTGGCGGCCGGCGCGCTGTGGGCGACCTATGCCGTCCTCGGGCGCAAGGCGGGCGCCGAGCACGGCTCGTCCATGGCGGCGCTCGGCATCGCGATCGGCGCCTGCGTCGCGGCCCCGTTCGGCCTGGCGCACGCCGGCGCCGCGCTGTTCACGGCTCCGGTCCTGCTCGGCGCGGTCGTGGTGGCGGTGTTCTCCAGCGCGCTGCCGTTCTGGCTGGAGATCCTGGCGCTGACCCGGATGCCGACCAGGGTGTACGGCACGGTGATCAGCATGGAGCCGGCGATCGGCGCGCTGATGGGCCTGCTGTTCCTGCACCAGCGGCCGACCCCGGCCCAGACCGCCGGGATCGTGCTGGTCGCGGCGGCTTCACTCGGAGCGGCGGCGACGATGCGGCCGCCCCGCCCCAGCGTCTGAGCGCTACCGCCGCAGCACCGCCTCGGCCACACGCTCCGCCATCGCCTCGGCCGACATCTCGCCGGCGCGCAAGTGCAGGTCCGGCGCCGACGGCTCCTCGTACGGCGCGCTGATGCCGGTGAAGTTGGCGATCAGCCCGGCACGCGCCTTGGCGTACAACCCCTTCGGGTCGCGCGCGGCGCAGACCTCGATCGGCGTGTCGACGAACACCTCGAGGAACTCGCCCTCCGGCAGCCTGGCCCGCGCCGCCTCGCGCTCGGTGCGGTACGGCGAGATGAACGAGACGATGACGATCAGCCCGGCATCGGCCATCAGCGCCGCGACCTCGCTCACCCGGCGGATGTTCTCCACCCGGTCGACCTCGCTGAAGCCGAGGTCGCGGTTGAGGCCGTGGCGGACGTTGTCGCCGTCCAGCATGGTGGTGTGCCGGCCCAGCGCGTGCAGCCGGCGCTCCAGCAGATTGGCGATGGTCGACTTGCCGGAGCCGGACAGGCCGGTGAACCACACCACGCAGGCGCGCTGACCCTTCATCGCGGCGCGCGCCGCGCGGTCGGTCGCGATCTCCTGCCAGCGCACGTTGGCCGCGCGCATCAGCGCGAACTGGATCATGCCGACGCCCACCGTGGCGTTGGTCTGGCGGTCGATCATGATGAAGCCGCCGAGGTCGCGGCTCTCGGCATACGGCATCCAGCCAACCGGGGCGGACAGCGAGATCTGCACCGTCGCCACGTCGTTCAGCGCCAGGGTGTGCGCCTGCAGCTTCTCGCGCGTGTTGACGTCGATGCGGTGGCGGATGCGGGTCACGGTGCCCGGGACGGTGCGGGTGCCGAGCTTGAACAAATAGGCGCGCCCGGGCATCAGGTCCGCCTCGTGCAGCCAGATCAGGTGCGCCGCGAACTGGTCGGACGGCTCCAGCGGCGCCGCCTCGGCCGCCAGCACGTCGCCACGCGACAAGTCGATCTCGCGATCGAGCGTCAGCGTCACCGCATCGCCCGCCGCGGCTTCCGGCAGGTCGCCGTCGAAGGTGACGATGCGCGCGACATGGGCGGTCTGACCCGATCCGGAGGCGGTGACGGCCTCGCCCACCCGCACCCGGCCACTGGCGATCGTGCCGGCATAGCCGCGGAAGCCGGCGTCGGGGCGGGAGACGTACTGCACCGGGAACCGCCAGGCGCCCTCCAGTGCCGGGTCGCGCGCGTCCATCGTCTCGAGATGGCCGAGCAGGGTCGGCCCGGCGTACCAGGGCATGGTGTCGGCGGCCGCGCGGGCCACGTTGTCGCCGTGTTTGGCGGCGATCGGGATCGCGGTCACGCTGCTGAAGCCGGCACTCGCCACCGCCGCGCGGTACTCGGCGACGATGGCGTCGAACACGTCCCGCGCGTGGCCGACCAAGTCCATCTTGTTGACCGCGAGCACGACGTGGCGGATGCCCATCAGGCTCGCGATGAACGAGTGCCGCCGGGTCTGGGTCAGCACGCCGCGCCGCGCGTCGACCAGCATGATCGCGACCTCGGAGGTCGAGGCGGCGGTCGCCATGTTGCGGGTGTACTGCTCGTGGCCGGGCGTGTCGGCGATGATGAAGCGGCGGCGCTCGGTGCTGGCGAAGCGGTAGGCGACGTCGATGGTGATCCCC
Organism: uncultured Acetobacteraceae bacterium; assembly: GCA_964247515.1. Lineage (GTDB taxonomy): Bacteria > Pseudomonadota > Alphaproteobacteria > Acetobacterales > Acetobacteraceae > CAVRQM01. The sequence continues at coordinate 7,792 of CAXTVL010000080.1, forward strand.
TGCTCGCGCTCCGCCTCCAGCCCGTCGACCAGCAGCGCCAGGTCGACCGCCTCGCCGGCGGTGCCGTGGCGGCGGCTGTCCCGCGTCGCCTGCGCCAACTGGTCGTGGGCGACGGTGTGGGTGTCGTGCAGCAAGCGGCCGATCAGCGTCGACTTGCCGTCGTCGACGCTGCCGCAGGTCATGATCCGCAGCAGGTCCATGCCGCCATCGGTTCCGGCATCGAGCGGCATCAAAAGTATCCCTCGCGCTTCTTGCGCTCCATGCTGGCCGCCTCGTCACGGTCGATCAGCCGGCCACCGCGCTCGCTCTCGCGCGCCGCCAGCGTCTCGGCCACGATCTCCGGCAGCGTCGTGGCGGTGCTCTCCAGCGCCCCGGTCAGCGGGTAGCAGCCGAGCGAGCGGAAGCGGACCATGCGGGTCCGCGGCACCTCGCCCGGGCGCAGCCGCATCCGCTCGTCATGCGCCGCGATCAGGCTGCCGTCGCGCTCGACCACCTCGCGCGGCGCGGCGTAGTACAGCGGCACGATCGGGATGCGCTCGGCCATGATGTAGGTCCAGACATCGGCCTCGGTCCAGTTCGACAGCGGGAACACCCGCACGCTCTCGCCCGCGCCCACGCGGCCGTTGTACAGGTGCCAGAACTCCGGGCGCTGGTTCTTCGGGTCCCAGCCATGGGCGGCGGAACGGACGCTGAACACCCGTTCCTTGGCGCGCGCCTTCTCCTCGTCGCGCCGGGCGCCGCCGAACGCCGCGTCGAAGCCGCCGGCGTCCAGCGCCTGCTTCAGCGCCTCGGTCTTCATGACGTGGGTGTAGTAGCTCGATCCGTGGTCGAACGGGTTGACCCCGGCCGCCACGCCATCCGGGTTGGTGTGGACGATCAGCTCCAGCCCCAGCTCGCGCACGGTGCGTTCGCGGTGCGCGATCATCTCGCGGAACTTCCATCCGGTGTCGATGTGCAGCAGCGGGAACGGCAGCCGGCCGGGAAAGAACGCCTTCTGCATCAGCCGCAGCAGCACCGAGCTGTCCTTGCCGATCGAGTACAGGAACACCGGGCGCCGGCACTCGGCCGCCACCTCGCGGATGATGTGGACGCTCTCGGCCTCGAGCCGCCGCAGGGTGGCGGACAAGGGGGCGGTTGCTGCTGCGGTCGTCATGACTGCGCGATATGGCCCGCCGCGCCGCGCGCGTCGACCCCCGACGGCGCAAGCCAGCCGCGCCGATGGCACCTTCCGGCGTTCCCCCCTATGACGTGCCGGCATGGAGTCCGTGCTGCACCTGCTCACCCACGCCTGGACCAAGGTCGCGACGCCGATCGACGTGCTGATCGCGGGCTTCGTCACCGTCCACGTGCTGCTGCACAAGCGCGACGTGGCGGCCTCGATCGGCTGGATCGGGCTGTCGTGGCTGTCGCCGGTGGCCGGCGGCGGGCTGTACTT
>CAXTVL010000081.1:0-9142 GCA_964247515.1 uncultured Acetobacteraceae bacterium
GGCCGGCAGCGCGACACCTGGGATTTCGGCCGGCAGCGGCGCCGCGCGTTGCGGCTCGGCGGCCAATTCCGCTGTGATCCTTGCCCGCTCGGCCAGCAGCAGCGCGTCGGTCACGGCGCCCACCGACGCGAGCCACGCCGTGTCGCCGTCGCGCATCGCCGGTGCCATGGGCGCCAGGCTGAGCCGGTCCGGCAGCACCACGAAGCGGCCGATCTGGCCGTGGAAGCCGGCACGCCCGACCGCGAGGCGCGAGACGCTGGCGGCGACTGCGGCGCAGTGCCCGGTCACGAGCGCCGCCTGCATCTCGCCATCCTCCTCGAACGGGAAACGCAGGATGGCGACGTGGCGGGCCGCCGTCGCGGCATCGAGCGCCGTTTCCGCGGCGGTACTGCCGATGAAGCAAACCTGCTTGCCGGCCAGGTCGCCGTACGAGCGCAGCCCGCTGCCGCGCCCCCCCCGCCCCCCCCCGCCGCCCAGCACCCCCGCCGCCGCGACCCCCCCGCCGGCGCGCGCCCCCGGCGTGGCGCCCAGCAGCAGGTCGATCTTGCCGGCCCGCAATGCCGCGAACCCGTGCCGCTCGTCATGCAGCGAGGTCACTTCCAGTCTGGCCGGGTCGCCGAGCACGGCAGCGGCGACGGCGTGGCAGATGTCGGTGCCCAGCGCGTCGAGCGCCCCGTGGATGTCGTCCTTGCCGTAATCGTCCGGTTCGTCCAGCACGCCGCAGGACAACGTGCCGGCGGCGCGGACATGGTCGAGCACCGCCCCGGCCCGGGCGGGGCCGGCCAGGCACAGCACGGCCACGGCACCCAGCAGCACGCGCGCGATCATCATGGCGGACATCTCCGAAGTGGCGGTTGGCACAGACGCCGGGCCGTCGGCGCGGCATTGATCCGGCACTCGCCGAAGCCAGGCGCCATCATGCCGGAGACCTCGCCACATGCTCACTCCGAACCACGCGGGCCTGCCGCAGGCGATCGGCACCACGACCGACCTGCAGGACGCCGCGACCATCTTGATCGCCAACTTTTCCGGCATCGCCGGGAGTGCGGCGGCCGGGAGCCACGCCTCGACCGGCATTTCGCAAGCCGATCTGCTGCAGGCGGCCAGCGGCGCCCCGAGCGGCCCGCGCGACGCCGCCATGTTCTTCCTCGAAAGTCCGGCCGACGTCCAGTTGGCCGGCCAGGCCGGCGCGATCAGCGTATCCGGGCTGCAAGGCGTGCTGCGGACCGAGGCCAATGGCCAGTTGCAGCAGGCGCTGGTCGGCCTGGCCCAGGGTTCGGGCGCCGACACCGCGACGCAGAACCGCGCCTATGCGGACCTGCTGCGCGACCCCGGCGTGCCGGACACGATCCGCGCCGCCATCCTGGCGACGCTGCCGGACGCGCGGCTCTCGGACATCGTGGGCCGCCCGATCACCACCGGCACCGCGCAGGACGCCGCGGCCGAGACCGGCGCGTTCCTGGGCCTGGCGAAGACGAGCTGGCTGGGCGCGGCCGAGGCCGAAAGCCTCGCGCGCTACAAGGTCACGTTCGCCATGGACCGCGGCGCCCAGGACAAGGGCTACTCGTTCTGGGACGGCAGCAGGATCCACATCAGCGAGAAGATGGTCAACGCCGGCCAGCCCGGCTACATCTCGGAGGTGCTGGCGCACGAGGGCGGTCACGCGATCTTCCAGCTCTCGGGCCTGCAGGCCCGGATGGCGAAGGACGTCGCCAAGCTCACGCCCCACATCGAGGACATCGTCAACGAGGGCTTCGCCGGCGTGTTCGGCAACCGGGCGCATGTGGCGCTGTTCGGGCCGGGCGACGCGACCGCCGAACGCCACCTCGCGATCGCCACCGACGTGGGCGACAGCCTCGTCGACGACAACACCTTTTACGCCAAGTACTATCATGTCGACACCGCGGCGGCGCGGGCCGAGATCGGCTCGATCCACCAGATCATGTCCAACGACTTGCTGCCGTTCTTCAACGGGCTCGGCCTGGCGGGCGACCCGAACCTTGCGGCGGGGCTGCCGGCACGACAATGAACGAAATCGGAGGCAGGTGAGGGGCCGGGAGAGGGCCGGCCCCTCGGCGCCGCTACGGTGTCCAGGTGCCCGAGGTCGGGATACCCGGCGAGGTGCCGGGGCGCGGGTTGAAATCAGCCGGTGCCGGATCGATCAGCTTCCCGTTTTGGTAGTCGGTCGGCACGATGTTGAGCGTGTAGCAGCCCTGGCCGTTGTAGTGCGGCAGGCTGGTCACGCTCGCCGCCGGGATCGTCGCGTAGGCGGCCGGCAGCGGCGCCACATTGCCGAGCAGGCGGTTGTTGTCGAAGGCTCCGAACAGATTGTCCATCGGCTTGACCTTGGCGTCCGCCGGGCCGAGATCGGCCTGCCCGAACTCGGATTGCCCGAGCTGGCGGCCGCGGGTCTCGTCCGGCAGGTCGGCCAGCGGCACCAGGCCGTAGAGCTGGTCGATGAACTTGATGACCGAACTGTGCTCGGCATAGGCGTGGTCGATGGCGTGCGCCTTGGCATAGGGCGAGATCACGATGGTCGGGATGCGCGGGCCGCCGGCCAGCGGCGCGCCCTCCGGGTCCTTCGAGCGCAGGTTGATCGCGGTGTGGTCGTACAGCCCGTCGGTCTCGTCGTACGAGATGATGATGGCGCTGTCTTTCCAATACGGGCTGTTGGCGATGGCGTTGACCTCGTCGGCCACCAGCGATTCCGAGATCATGGCGTCGGAGTAGCCCGGATGGTCGTCATTGCCGGTGAAGTTCTTTTGCACCGCGGGGCTCGGGTCGAGCGGCTTCAGCTTGTCGTTGTTGCCGTAGCCGCCGCGCACGTAGAACACGCCGCCGGCGGACGGCAGCTTCTGCGCCGACACGTCGCTGAAGAAGTCCTGCAGCCCGTGCAGGTTGTTGATCTGGTCGGTGTTGCTGGCGACGTAGCCGAAATATTGCGGCCCGTTGTGGTGGACGATGTAGTTGGACCCGGTGGGCGAGGCGGCGCTGTCGGTCGGCTCCGCGTTGTAGCCTTGCTGGTACCAGCCCCACTGCACCTGGCTCAAGTTCTTGCTGGCGATCTCGCGGATGTCGCGCTGCACGTCGAGCAGGTCGAGCGCCGGGTTCTGGTCCGACTGGATGATCTTGTCGATGTTGGGGCCCATGAACGACAGCGGCAGCGAGGCGTAGGTCTGGTTCAGCGTCGGCTTCGCCGGATCCTCGTCGTTCAGGCCGTATGGCGGCTTCACCGCGTTGGTGTCGAGGTTGGAGCCGGGGAACGGGCCGGGGTCGGCCACCACCGGCTCGCCGCCGCTCAGCTTAACGGTCGGGCTCGCGGTGTTGTTGCTGCCGGTGCCGGGATGCAGCGCCCACTGCGTCTCGCCCGACTGGCCGGCGATCATCGCCAGCGCGTTCGGCGTCGACGGCCCGATGATGGTCTGGTGGAAGTCGTCCATCAGCGTGAAGCGGTCGGCGTATTGCCACAGGAACGGGATGGTGTCGCAGTCGAGATGGCCCATCACCAACTCGCCGCGTTGCTTCTGCACCAGCGTCGCCGCCACCGGCAGGCCGGTGCTGCGCGAGACGATGGCGCCGGCGGCGTTGACGGTCAGCCCCTCCTGGTTCAGCGCGTAATGGTCGTTGTGCGCGACGTTGTTGGCGTCGACGTTGAGGTCGTTGATCATGCCGGTGTGCGAGTGGTCGACCGAGTCGGTGTCGGCCGGGTAGATCGGCACCGTCTTGCCGTTCACGTCGGTGACGCTCTGCGGGATCAGGAACGGCGAGATGGTCCCGACATAGCCTTGGGTGTCGACCAGCGGCTGCACGAAGCCCGGGGTTTGCGCCGCGGGCTGGGAGAACAGGCCGTGGGCGCCGGGGAAGGTGCCGAAATGCTGGTCGAAGGAGATGTTCTCCTGGAACAGCACGAACACGTATTTCACCCGCTGGCGCAGCAGCGCCAGCTTGGCGGCGCCGGACAGGTGCGGCTCGGCCCCGGCGTCGTAGGCGTGCTGCATCACCATCGGGCTGGACGGGGGCGCGGTCTCGACCATCGGGGAGGGCGCCGTCGTGGATTGGGCATTCGCCACCGGCGACTGCACCATGCCCAAGGCGGCCAGCGCCGCGCACGAGGATCGAAGCCGCTGCTTGGTCGTCATCGAGACGCTCTCCCTGCTGCACCCGCCCGCGCGCCACGCGGGCTTCTAAGTTCCGGCCGCTCTTGCCCCAAGCCGGCGGCCGCCATCATCACGGTTCGGCGACAGATGTGTGACCGTTGGATAACGCTTCATAACGTCCGTCAGCGGATGCCGGCGTCGATCAGCGGCACCAGCGCGCCGATGGTCTGCGGCGTCACCACGCCGGCGCCGGTGTTGAGCGCCAAGCCCGGCATCTTGTACTTGGCGGTCATGACGCATTGCAGCACCGGCATGAATCCCTGCAGATACAGCAACTGGTCGAGGGTCGCGGTGACGTAGCCCGCCTTGAGGCCGTCGATGGTCGACGGGCCGAGATCGATGCCGCCCACGGTGATTTGGCCGGGCCGTTTGCCCGCCTTCTTCAGCACATCGGCCAGGACGCCGGTGACGCCACCGTGCTGGGTGCCGATCGCCTTCAACTGCGGGTGCGACTGCACGTACGCGGTCAGAACCGGGATCGCGAGCGTGGGGTCGGAGTTGGCTTCCTGGGTGATCTCCAGCCGGTCGACCTTGAGGCCGGCGTGTTCCAGCGTCTCGGCGAGACCCTTCTCGCTCTGGCCGCGCTCGGCCTGGCTGAACACGCCGTAGACCATCGCCTCGTCGCCCGACTTCAGGCCGCCGGCCTTGACCATGGCGTTGGCGGTGAGCGTGCCGCCGGCGTACAGGTCGACGCCCGCGTAGCCGAACCCCGCGGTGCCGAAATCGGCCTGCAGCGGCGTCATCGGCGAGTTGCCGTCGGTGACGACGACACCCTGGTCGACCGCCTGCTTGACGAGGTCGTGGAACGCGCCGGAGCCGGGATGGCCCATGACGACGATGCAGCTCGGCTTGGCGGCCAGGGCCTGCTTGAACTGCTGGATCATGGTCTCCGGCGCCCAGGCCGCGAACTGCGCGTTGAGTTGCGCGCCGAGCGCCTTCGCCGCCGCGTCGGCGCCGGTCTGGCGCGCGAGGGTGGAGGCGTCGCCGGCGTTGCCGCCCATCTGCATGTAGATGGTGACACCCTTGCCGGGCGGCGCCTCGTCGGCGGCGCGGGCGTGGCCGGTGGCGAGCGCCACCGCGGCGGCCAACGCGATGCTTGCAGCTTTCATGTCCGTCTCCGTTGCAGGCTTGTTGTTTGTGTCGCGATGCGGAAGCGCCCGAACAGCGCGGCCCGCCGGCCCGGCTCCTCGACCAGCAGGTAGAACACGATGGCGACCAGGAAGATCAGGCCCTGCACCGTGCGCACCCAGGCGCCGGTCAGGCCCGAGGCGACCAGCCCCGCCTCCAGCATCCAGATGATGAAGCAGCCGAACACGGTGCCAATCAGGGTGGCGCGGCCGCCGAAGATGCTGGTGCCGCCGATCAGCACCGCGGCGATGGCGGTCAGCAGGTAGCCTTGGCCCTGGTTGCCGAAATAGTTCTTGTTCTCGAGCGTCAGCAGCAGTGCCGCGAACGCCGCGAGTGCCCCCATCAGCGTGAACAGCTTGATCTTCTCGCGCGCCACGTCGATGCCGACCACGCGGGCCACGTCGTTGCTGTCGCCGATGAACAGCACGTGCTCGCCGAAGCGGTGGCGGTTCAGCACGAACCACAGCAGCACGCCGATGGCGAGCGTCCAGACCGACTGCACCGAGATCTGGTCCTGCCAGGCGTACGAGGCCGGGTCGCCGAAATTGCCCACCAGCGCGGTGTAGACGCTGCTCTCCTCGGCGCCGCGCAAGGCGTAGGACTTGCCGCCTGACAGCACCGTCGCCATGCCGGACCAGAAGAACTGCGTGCCGAGCGTCGCGATGAAGCTCGGGATGCCGACGCGCGCGATCAGCACGCCGTTGAGCAAGCCCACCAGCACGCCCGACGCCAGCGCCCCCAGAACCGCGAGCCAGCCCAACTGGTATTCCTTGAACAGCACCGCGAACACGAAGCCGGAAAAGGCGATCACCGCCGGGAACGACAGGTCGATCTCGCCGGCGCCGATGACGAAGGTGAGGCCGATCGCCAACAGGACCAGCGGCGGCGCGGTCGAGAGCAGCGTGGTGTAGATTTGCGGCGCGAGGAACACCGCCGGCGCGGTGTACATGAACAACGCGAGGATCAACGCGAACACGACGATGATCGGCAACCCCTCGACGCGCGACCAGACGCTAGGTGGAGCGGGGCGGGGCACCGCTACCGCTTGTGCTGGAGTTCGATGAGGAACTCGGTCAGTTCGGGCACGGTCATGTCCGCTGGCCGCACGTCGGCCACGATCTCGCCACGGTCGAGCACCACCAGCCGGTCGGCGACCTCGTGGACGTGCGCCAAATTGTGCTCGATATAGATGCAGGCGTGGCCGGCGGCCTTGATGCGGCGCACGAAGTCCAGAACCTTGCGCACCTCGGCCACGGCGAGTGCGACGGTCGGTTCGTCGAGCACGATCAGGTCGGAGTTGAAGTGCATCGCCCGCCCGATGGCGATGCCCTGCCGCTCGCCGCCCGAGAGCTGCCCCACCGTGCTGTCGACGGTGATGCCGGCACCCCTGAAGCCGATGGTGCTGAGCAGGATGTCCTGGGCGATGGCCTTCTGCTCGCGCACCTTGATGAAGCCGAGCCGGTTGGTGATCTGGCGGCCCACGAAGAAGTTGCGCCACAGCGGCTGCTTCTCCCCCAGCGACTTGTCCTGGTACACCGTCTCGATCGACATCGCGTGCGCGGCGCCCACCGAGTAGCTGGCCGGGTCGATCTCCTGGTCGCGCACGAAGATGCGCCCGGCGCTGGGCTTCATGACACCGGTGAGGGTCTTGATGAGGGTGGACTTGCCGGCGCCGTTGTCGCCGATCAGGCCCACGATCTCGTTGCGGCCGATCGCCAGGTCGATGTCGCGCAGGGCGTGGACGGCGCCGAAATGCTTTTGCACACCCTCCATGCGGACGATGTGCCGGAAGGCCGACGCCATGCGCTCCTCCCCCTCTCGTTGGCCGATTGATCCGACGAATGTTGGGGCCTGTCAACGCGCTCGCGGACCGCTATGCTGGACCGGTTCATTCGGGAAGGGCACGGCGATGGCTGCCGAGACGCACATCATCCTCGATCCGCGGTTCCGCTCGCTGGTGTTCGGCCACACCAACCTGGAAAGGCTCTACACCGGCTGCCGCTGGGCCGAGGGGCCGGCGTATTTCCCGGCCGGGCGTTACCTGGTGTGGTCCGACATCCCGAACGACCGGCTGCTGCGCTACGACGAGTGCAACGGCGAGGTCTCGGTGTTCCGCCACCCCGCGCATAACGAGAACGGCCACACGGTCGACCACCAGGGCCGGCTGATCTCCTGCGAGCACCGTGGCCGCTGCGTGAGCCGCACCGAGCACGACGGCAGCCGCACCGTGCTGGCGTCGCACTACGAGGGCGACAAGCTGAACTCGCCCAACGACGTGGTGGTGAAGTCGGACGGCACCATCTGGTTCACCGACCCGACCTACGGCATCGACACCGAGTACGAGGGCGACCGCGCGGAGTCCGAGATCGGCGCCAGCAACGTCTACCGGCTCGATCCCGCGAGCGGCGCGCTCGACATCGTGGTGAGCGACCTGCTGCAGCCGAACGGCCTGGCGTTCTCGCCCGACGAGACCCTGCTCTACGTGGTCGACACCGGCAACACGCACGATGCGAGCGTCACGCCGAAGATCTGCGTCTATCCGGTGGCAGGCGACGGCGCGCGGGTGGGCGAGGGCAGGGTGTTCTCGCAGACCGATCGCGGGCTGTACGACGGGCTGCGGGTCGACACGCGGGGCCATGTCTGGACCTCGGCCGGCGACGGGGTGCATTGCATCCACCCCGACGGCACGTTGATTGGGAAAGTGCCGGTGCCGGAGATCGTCGCCAACGTCTGCTTCGGCGGCCGCAAGCGCAACCGGCTGTTCATCTGCGGGCAGACTTCGTTGTACTCTCTCTACGTCAACGCGCACGGGGCGAAAGTCTGTTAGGTTAAGAGCGGCGTCACGTGTCGACGGTGGACCAGAGATGATTGAGGAGAATTTTTTTGAAGCGTGAGCAGCTTCGGATTAATCAGCTGACAGACGACGCCTTTGCGTGGTACCTGGACTATCTCAGCGCGATGGACGCGCAAGACGTTGCGCGTTACGGCGGGTTTTTAGACGCGGCTTGCTCGCTGAGCTTCAACAACGAGCCTGCAACGGTGACCAAGGATGGGATCCTTGAGCGGCTGGGCAGGTACTGGAAAAATTTTCGGTCGATCGAGCACGAGCTCCTCAATATTTATGGGAACTCGCAAAACTTCATGCTGGAGGCACTCAATCACTATGTCCGGTTGGACGGGCGCCCCGTCACCTGCCGTGCGGTCGCGCTGACGGATCGCAACGATGGAGGCCTCGTCACCTCCGTGCGCCTCTACACTGACGTGTCGGCGCTGTTCACGTGAGTTATTGATCGTCCTCGTAAAGTTCTTTGACCACGATAGTAATTCCACGTGGGCCCATCACGAAAGGCCGCCTACGATCGATAGCGTCTCGATGCTGCCTCCAGTCCGGCGGTGGTGTGTGGCCATCCGCCTGATCGAGTGAACGATCATGTTATGCGCAACCGAGAGCATCTGAAACTACTCGGCAGCTACCGACAGTAGCCATGGATGCCGTTCCAGGCGACAGCACCTCCACGACGATCACCGGGTTCGGATCCGAGACGGCATCGTCGGCGATCGGCTCGCCGCAGTTCACCCAGGGCGTCCGGGTCGCAATCGCCGTCGCCGGTTTCCACCGCGGCGCCGTTTGGCAACGCCTGGCAATCGAGACCAGCCCTCGCGACCGCACGATCCACGGCTCTGTAGACGGCAGCCTTCATTTGAAGATGCGCGCCGCGGTCCGCCGCCATCGCCACGATGCCGGCCATCGACCGATTCGTAGCGGCCCCGTGGCTGCGCCTCGCACCAGCGTCGGAACTCGTCGCGGGAGTAGCGCCGATCCGTCGTGGGCGACGAGGGGACCATCGAAAACTCCA
>CAXTVL010000082.1:0-6968 GCA_964247515.1 uncultured Acetobacteraceae bacterium
CGCGCGCTGTGCATGAAGCCCAAGATCATGCTGTTCGACGAGCCGACCAGCGCGCTCGACCCGGAGATGATCAAGGAGGTGCTCGACACCATGATCGGCCTGGCCGAGAGCGGCATGACCATGGTGTGCGTCACGCACGAGATGGGCTTCGCGCGCCAGGTGGCCGACCGCGTGGTGTTCATGGACCGCGGCGAGATCGTCGAGAGCGGCCCGCCGGCGGAGCTGTTCTCGGCTCCCAAGACCGAGCGGCTGAAACTGTTCTTGAGCCAGATCCTGCGCGGGCACTGACCGATGGCACCAGCGCTGAGCAACGCCACGCCGCCGCCGCTGCGCCTGTTGGTGCTCGCTGTGCAGCACGTGCTGGTGATGTACGCGGGCGCGGTCGCGGTGCCGCTGATCCTGGGCGGCGCGCTGCACCTGCCGCGCGAGCAGGTGGCGCTGCTGATCAACGCCGACCTGTTCGCCTGCGGCATCGCGACGTTCATCCAGGCGTTCGGCATCGGCGCGGTCGGCATCCGCCTGCCGGTGATGATGGGTGTGACCTTCGCGTCGCTGTCGCCGATGCTGGCGATGGCCAACAACCCGGCGCTGGGCATCCAGGCGGTGTTCGGCTCGGTCATCGCCGCCGGGGTGTTCGGCATCGTCATCGCCCCGTTCGTGAGCAAGCTGCTGCGCTTCTTCCCCTCGGTCGTGACCGGCTCGATCATCACCGTGATCGGCATCACGCTGATGCGGGTCGGCATCAACTGGATCGGCGGCGGGCGACCGCAGGCGGCGGATTTCGGGGCGCCCGGCTATCTCGGCGTGGCCGCCGTGGTGCTGGCGATCATCCTGTTGCTGCTCCGCTTCAGCGACGGTTTCCTGCGCAACACGGCGGTGCTGATCGGCATCGTGGCGGGCTATGCGCTGACCTTGGCGCTGGGCTGGGGCGGCCTCGATGGGCTCGGCCAGCAGCCCTGGTTCGCCGTGATCTATCCCATGCAGTTCGGCTGGCCGCGCTTCGACCTGGTCGCCTGCGCCTCGATGTGCCTGGTGATGATCGTGGTCATGATCGAGAGCACCGGCATGTTCCTCGCACTCGGCGTCATGGTGGGCCGCCCGGTGACGCCCCGCGACCTGGCGCGGGGGTTGCGCGCCGACGGCGTCGGCACGCTGATCGGCGGCCTGTTCAACACCTTCCCGTATACCTCGTTCTCGCAGAACGTCGGTCTGGTCGCCGTCACCGGCGTCACCAGCCCGATGGTGTGCGTGGCAGGCGGGGCGATCATGCTGCTGTTGGGGCTGCTGCCGCGCATCGCCTTCGTCGCCGCCTCGGTGCCGCAATGCGTGCTGGGCGGCGCCGGGGTGGTGATGTTCGGCATGGTGGCCGCGACCGGCATCCGCATCCTGGCGACCGTCGATTACGAGCGCAACCGATCGAACGTGTTCATCGTCGCGATCTCGATCGGCTTCGGCATGATCCCGCTGGTGGCGCCGACGCTGTTCCACGACGCGCCCGCCATGCTCAAGACGCTGCTGGACAGCGGCATCCTGCTGGCCTCGATCACCGCGGTGGCGCTCAACGCCTACTTCAACCCCGGCGAGTTGACGTCGGCGCACGCGCCCGCCGTGGTCGCCGACCATGTCTGACCGGAGGCTGCCATGCCGCTGATCGCCAACAGCTACGGCAAGGGCCGAGTGCGGGTGATGCGCGTCTCGCGCGACGGCGATCACAACAAGGTCCGCGAGGTGACGGCGCTCACCATGCTCGAAGGCGACTTCGCCGCCGCCTACACCGCCGCCGACAACGCCCAGGTGATCGCGACCGACACGATCAAGAACATCACCTACATCGTGGCACGCGAGGAGTTGGCGGCCTGCAACGAGGTGTTCGCGGAGCGGCTGGCGCGCCGGTTCCTGTCGCGCTACCCGCAGGTCAACCGCGCCACCGTGACGCTGCACGAGACGAAATGGGCGCGCGCCAGCGTGGGCGGCGAGCCGCATGGCCACAGCTTCACGCTGGACGCCAACGGCACGCCCTACGCGCGGGTCAGCGCCACACGCGACGGCGCTTCGGTCACGTCCGGCATCACCGGCTACACCTTCATGAAGTCCACGGCCGCCGGCTGGGTCGGCTACGTCATGGACGACCTCACGACCCTACCGGAGACCAGCGACCGCATCGTCGCCACCGCGATGGACGCCACCTGGACCTGGCGGACCACCCCCGCCGACCACGAGGCGAGCAACGCCGCGATCCTGGCGGCGATGCTCGACGTGTTCGCGACCACCTACAGCCACGGTGTCCAGGACAGCCTGCTGCGCATGGGCGAGGCAGCCCTGTCCCGGGTGCCGGAGCTGGACCGCGTCACCATGGCCTGCCCCAACAAGCACTACCTGCCGGTGCGGCTGGAGCCGTTCGGCCTGTCCGCGGACAACCTGGTGTTCGTGCCGACCGACGAGCCGCACGGCCAGATCGAGTGCACCGTGGGGCGGTGAGCCCGGGCCTACTGGCTGGCGCTGTCGATCGAGAAGTTAAGCTGCTCGATCGGCAAGGTCGACGACGCATCGAAGAAGCTGAGATAGTCGGTGTTCTTGTGCAGCACCGGCTGGTTGCCCGGCGAGAGCGCAGCGCCGAACGCCAGCGCCGAGGTGAATGCCACGGAGAGCGCGCTGCCACGCCGACCTTCGCCGAAGCCGCTGTAGACATCGGTGTAGGCGGCGAAATTATGCGCGTTGTTGTTGTCGAGGATGATCTGGCCGATATAGGTCGGCGCGTAGGTCAGCGTCCTGCCGTTGAGCGTGACCGAATTCGTGATCGAGCCGGACGTGCCGGCGACGCCTTGCGACTCGTAGTGCGAGCACTGACGGCTGGTGCGGCAATAGCCGCTGCTGTTGAACGGCGTTGTCACGTATTGCGTGTGGATGGTGACAGCCTTGCCGGAGAGGTTGGCGCCGGCGGTTCCGAACAGGCCCGCGGTGTCGGTCGTGTTCGCCCCTGAGATCACTCCCACGATGTCTTCGGTGACAGTGGCGGCACCGGCGGCTTGCGCCGTCACCCATGAACAGACCACCGCCGCCGCCACAGCCACGTTACGCGCTTTCGTCATCTGGACAGTTCCTATCGAAGTTCAGCGCAACGGATCGCGGCATGATCGCTGAACAAGCGGTCATGACGGGCGCCGTCGCGCAATGCAGCACGCGCAGTAGATCGCAGTTGGACTGCTCGAATGCATTAATTCCTGTCCAGCTCCTCCTTTCAGTGGCACTGTAGGTTCACTTCCGCCTGCGCGCGGCGCAGCTTCTCGGTTTCCTGCTTGGCGACCGGCGTGTCCCGGAACATCGCACCGCGGTCGCCCAAGCCGCCCTGCTGCATCCGCAGGATGGTGTCGGCCTTCTCGTAGTCGTCGTATGGCAGCATGTCGGCGATGACGTCGATGCCGCAGGCGCAGCGATCGAGCGCCTCGCGCTTGAAGCCGTTGGCGGCAAGGCAGCCGATCACGTAGTCGGCGCGCGCCGCAGTGGGATAGTCGTGCGCCGGATGACGTTGCTGCGCCTGGCCGGTCGCGGCCGCCGCGGGCAGCAGCAGCAGCACGGCGGCGCACAAACGAACTCCGGTCATGGCTGCACTCCCTGGAAGGTGATGCGCTGCGCGAAGGCGGGAATGCCGGCGGCGGCATCCGGCGGCATCTCGATGCGCATCTCGGCGAGAGTGCCCGGAACGCTGTCGCAGAGCACGAAGCTGTAAGTCTTGGCCCGCACCGAGGGGAAGTGTTCCAGCCTGGAATCGGCGGTGAACGGGCGCACCTGCACGAGCTGCGCCGGCACGCGGCGGCCGGCCAGCGGGAAGTCGGTGGCCTGGACGCTGGCACCCTCCACGAGGGCTTCGCGGATGCGGTTGCGGAAATACGCGGCCGAGAGGCCGAGCGTCGCCTTCATGTCCTGCGAATCGCGCTCCAGCACCAGCAGCAGCAACGGATTGCCGCGGAAATGGTCGAGCTCGGGATAGGCCACGCGTCGCGACCCGGTGAGGAAGTCGAAGCTGAGCTCCTTGGTCGTGTCGGGGTGGATTCGCAGCACATGCATCGCGAGCCGGTCGGTGAAGCCGCCCGGTCCCTCACGGACAAATTGGTAGGTGAGGGTCTCCGCCTGGCTTACGTTTCGCAGATGCGGGCTCTCGAACAATGCGAGCTGCGCTGCGCTCAACGGGCGTGGGTCGTCCGCTTCGCCGGCACTGGCGACGCGGCTGCGGGCACCGCCCAGGCACGCGACGATGGCGATGGCGGCGCAGGCCCGGCGGAACGGGCGTTTGTCAGGGAGGTTGGCCATGATCGAGTTGGTCCTCGTGTATTGCTTGGCGACGGCCCCGAAGCAGTGCGTCGAACGGCGCGAGCCGCTGGGCGTCAACACCACGCCGCAGGAATGCACCATGAACGCGCAGCAGCACGCGCAGGAGTACCTCGAGATGAACCCGAAATACCGGCTGTCGTCATGGCGGTGCGAAGTGGACAAGCCGCGTCAGCAGCCAGCCTGACGCCCTCCCCGGCTGGTTTTTCGCCGCACCCTACAAGTCCTCGACGCGGTGTCCAGTTGTTTCGGATCCTGGTCCGGGCTTTTTGACTAGACGCAATAATTTTGCCGCATCTGGTTTTGGTGCCTGCTTGCGCCTTGCCGAATACAAGTCCCGCTGCATATGCTGGCGCGGGCAGACGTTCACGTGGCTCGTCTGTGTGAACAGATGTTTTCTGGAGTGCCCATAAGCAAGAATCAGCTTCAACGATCGGCGTCAACCGGAGGACCACCATGAAAAGGCTTTCCCTGCTCGCCTGCACCGCCCTGCTCGCGGTGGGTGCCGTGACGGCGATACGGCCGGCCGCCGCCAACGAGGAACTCCTGAAGCTGCAGACCGACGCGAACCAGTGGGTCATGCCCACCGGCAACTACGCCAACCAGCGCTACAGCACGCTCGAACAGATCAACGCCGGCAACGTCTCCAAGCTGCACCCGGTCTGGTCGTTCTCGACCGGGGTGCTGCGCGGCCACGAGGGCGGGCCGCTGGTCATCGGCAACGTCATGTATCTGCACACGCCGTTTCCCAACAACGTGTTCGCGCTCGACCTGAACGACAACGGCAAGGTGCTCTGGAAGTACGAGCCGCACCAGGACCCCAACGTCATCGCGGTCATGTGCTGCGATACGGTCAATCGCGGTGTGGCCTACGGCGACGGCAAGATCATCCTGAACCAGGCCGACGCCACCACGGTGGCCCTCGACGCCAAGACCGGCAAGGAACTCTGGCACATCCAGAACGGCGACGCCGCCAAGGGCGAGACCATGACCATGGCGCCGATGATCGTGAAGGACAAAGTCTATATCGGCATCAGTGGCGGCGAGTTCGGCGTGCAGGGCCGGCTCACGGCCTACAATCTGAAGGACGGCAGCCTCGCCTGGAAAGCCGCCTCGGTCGGCCCGGATTCGGAGCTGCTGGTCGACCCCGAGAAGACCACCATGATGGGCAAGCCGATCGGCGCCAACTCGTCGGTCTCGACCTGGCAGGGCGACCAGTGGAAGACCGGCGGCGGCTCGACCTGGGGCTGGTACTCGTATGACCCGGCGACCAACCTGATCTATTACGGCACCGGCAATCCGAGCACCTGGAACCCGGTGCAGCGGCCGGGCGACAACAAATGGTCCATGACCATCTTCGCGCGCGACGCCGACACCGGCATGGCGAAGTGGGTGTTCCAGATGACGCCGCACGACGAGTGGGACTATGACGGCGTCAACGAGATGGTCCTGGCCGACATTCCGGTGAAGGGTGTCATGACCAAGGCGCTGGTGCATTTCGACCGCAACGGCTTCGCCTACACCCTGAACCGCGAGACCGGCGAGCTGCTCGTGGCCGAGAAGTACGACCCCTCGGTGAACTGGGCCACCCATGTCGACATGAAGACCGGGCGACCGGAAGTGGTCGCGGCGTTCGCGCCCGGCCATGGCGGCGAGGACCACAACAGCCGCAACGTTTGCCCCGCCGCGCTCGGCTCGAAGGACCAGCAGCCCTCGGCGTTCTCGCCCAAGACCGGCGTGTTCTACGTGCCGACCAACCACGTCTGCATGGATTACGAGCCGTTCAAGGTGTCCTACACCGCAGGCCAGCCCTATGTCGGCGCCACGCTCGCGATGTATCCGCCGAAAGGCGAGACCAACCTCGGCAACTTCATCGCCTACGACGCCGGCCAGGGCAAGATCCTGTGGTCCGATCCCGAGCCGTTCTCGGTCTGGTCGGGCGCGTTGGCGACCGCCGGGGACATCGCCTTCTACGGCACGCTCGAGGGCTACATCAAAGGCGTCGACGTCAAGACAGGCAAGGAGCTGTACCGCTACAAGACTCCGTCCGGCATCATCGGCAACGTCACCACCTACACGCACGACGGCAAGCAGTACATCGCGGTGCTGTCCGGCGTCGGTGGCTGGGCCGGGATCGGCATGGCGGCCGGATTGAGCAAGGACAACGACGGCCTCGGCGCGGTCGGCGGCTTCAAGGCGCTGTCGAACTACACCCAGCTTGGCGGCGTGCTGACCGTGTTCGGCCTCGACTGATCCCTCGGAGTGCCACTTCCCATGCGTTACGGACCAGCTTTCGTGCTCGCCTCCGTGCTGTGCCCGATCCTTGCCGCAGGCACCGTCCTCTCCGGCAAGGCGCGGGCGGAGAACGACCCGGTCTACGTCGTGCAGAACGGGTTGGTCGACCAGCACGTCTACAACGGCTTCCGCCGATACGGGGAGTCCTGCCTGCGCTGTCACGGTCCGGACGGCGCCGGCAGTTCCTACGCGCCGAACCTGATGAACTCGCTCAAGCACCTCAGCTACGACGACTTCACCAACGTCGTCGTC
The DNA here is from genome assembly GCA_964247515.1 of uncultured Acetobacteraceae bacterium. Taxonomy (GTDB): domain Bacteria; phylum Pseudomonadota; class Alphaproteobacteria; order Acetobacterales; family Acetobacteraceae; genus CAVRQM01. The sequence goes on from CAXTVL010000082.1 coordinate 6,874, forward strand.
AACGGCCGCAAGAACGTCACCGCGTCGCAGAACAACGTCATGCCATCGTTCGGCACCACCGAGGACGTGGTGAGCTACATGGACGACATCTACGG
>CAXTVL010000082.1:7068-9131 GCA_964247515.1 uncultured Acetobacteraceae bacterium
CCGACCTGATCGCCGCCGACTTGCGGCTTCCGGTCAGCTACGTCTGGTTCCCGCAGGTCATCGGATTCGTGCGCAACACCTTGCGGGCGCGCGAGTGCGACCTGGTGATGGGCGCGGTCTCGGGCGATGGCGTCATGGAGGACACCAACTCCTATTACCACACCGGCTACATGATCGTGACGCGCAGCGCGGACGCCATCGCCGCCGTCTCGCTGGGCGATCCTACGCTGGCTGACAAGCGTCTCGGCCTGGTCGCGGCGACGCCACCTACCGACCTCGCGCTGCGGCACGGCTTGATGCCGCATGTGCGGGCCTATTCGCTCGGCGTGGACACGCGATTTGCCAACCCGGCCCGGGCGATGTTGCAGGATGTTGTCGACCGCCAGATCGACGTGGCCCTGGTGTGGGGTCCGATCGCCGGCTACGCGATCAAGCACGACCGGCTGCCGCTGCACGCGGCGTTCATCGCCCCGGAACCCGACGCGCCACGGCTCGATTACCGGATCGCCATGGGCGTGCGCGCCAACGAGCCGGAATGGCGACGCCGCATCAACCAAGCCATCGGCCACCAGCGCGCCGGTATCGCCCGCGTGCTGGCGGAGTACGGGGTGCCGGAGCTGGACGAGCAGGATCGCCCGATCGCGCAAGCCACCGTGCCATGATCCGCGTCCTCACCCTTCTGTTGCTCTCGGTCGGTGCGGCGGTGGCGGGCGTGCCAGAGCCGAACGGGTTCCGGATGGGCGAGTACCGGGCGGCGGTGCCGGCCAGCGTGGCCGGCGGCATCGTGGTCCATGCCGCGGCGCTCCGCGACCTCCAGCGGCGTAGCCAGGTGGTGCTGATCGACGTCTACCCGGCGCCGCGACGCCCGCCCGGGACGCAGGCCGACTCGCCCTGGCTGCCCCCAGCACATCGCGATCTCCCGGACAGCTTGTGGTGGCCTGATGTCGGTCTGGGCGCCATTCCGTCGACGCTGGAGGCGGGTTTCCGGAGACGGTTGGGCGAGGTCGCCGGCAGCGAAGCGGGCAAGTTGCTGGTGTTCTACTGCAAGGCCGATTGCTGGCTGAGCTGGAACGCCACCAAGCGCGCGGCCGCGTATGGCCACAAGGTAGGGTGGTTTCCCGAGGGGGCGGATGGCTGGCAGGCGAACGGCTGGCCGATGCAGTCGGCCAAGCCGGAGTTCCTGGACTAGCCGCCCAGCGCCGCCTGCAATACATGCGCGTAGGCGCCGATGCGGCCTTCGAGCTGCACCGGAACCTCGCAGGCATAGCGGATCGTCCGCCCCACGGCTTCATAGTTGCGGATCAGGAAGTCCCGGCGGGTCACGACCTCCTGCCGCTGGTCCGCCGGCGCGTCGTCCGGCAATGCGCGCAATTCGGCGGTGACGCGGGTTTCGGTGGCGGTCAGGTCGCGTTGCCGGCGGGTGATGTCGCGCAGCCGCTCGATGACCTGCCCGCGTTGCGCGTTGGTCTCCTCCATCAACCCCGCGAACAGCAACGGCAGCACCCTGGGCCGCTCCGGCGCCGGCACGCCGTCCGCGAACGTCTTGAGCTGGGCCACCCCGTCCTCCTCGGCCACCGCGCGCGGGGCGACCCGCCGCACCAGCGCCGCGACGGTGATGTTGGAACGCCAGTCGCCGGCCGCCGCCGGTCCGGTCCAGATCGAACTCGCCGCCAAGGTCGGAACCAGCCGCTGCCGGCAAGGCCAATCGGGGTCGCTCGCGGGAGCCGCGGCGACCAGTGCCAGCAACGCCCACGACCATCGGCAAATCATTCGGCTACCATCCGGCGGGTCATCAGCCCGCGGCCAGGGTCGTAGCCGATCACCGCCGCGGACATGAACACCAGCGTGCAGCCGAGCACAACGGTCGCGGAGAGCAGGTCGAGCCGCCCGTACAGCGCGAAGCGGATCAGCTCGGTGGCCGAGGTGAACGGGTTCAGCTCGCAAATCCAGTATAGCGTGAGGCCCGACTCCTTGACGCGCCACAGCGGGTAGAGCGCCGAGGACGCGAAGAACATCGGGAAGATCACGAAGTTCATGACGCCAGCGAAGTTCTCCAACTGCCG
>CAXTVL010000083.1:0-3612 GCA_964247515.1 uncultured Acetobacteraceae bacterium
AACCACCACTGGGCCGGCATCTTCGTCGTGCTGATCGGCCTGCTGGCGCTGCTGGACCGGGCCGGCCTGCGCTGGGCGCGGCACTGGCCGCTGGCGTTCCTGGGCCTGGCCGCGTTCCTGTTCCTGCGCTCCGACCCCGAGGTGTGGCCGCTCGGCGCCGAGGGCTTCTTCGCCAGCCTGCGCGACGTCGAGGTGCTGCAACACCGCTTCTTCGTGCTGCTGGTCGTGCTGTTCGCGCTGTTCGAGTGGCGGGTGCGGGTCGGCGGCTGGTCCAACAAGCGGGCGGCACTGGTGTTCCCGCTGCTGACCGCGGTGGGCGGTGCGGCGCTGCTGACCCACACCCACGCCATCGCCAACATCAAGGACCAGTTGCTGATCGAGCTCACCCACACGCCGCTGGCGCTGGCCGCCATCGCCGCCGGCTGGTCGCGCTGGCTGGAGATCAGGCTCGACGGCCGCGCCGCGCGCGTCGCGGGCTGGGCGTGGCCCACGCTGTTCGTGCTGATCGGCCTGATGCTGCTGGGCTACCGCGAGGCGTGACCCTCCTGCGCCCGCCGCAACGCCCGTTGTAGCGCCGCCTTGTCCATGCGCGAGCGACCGGCGATGCCGCGCCGGGTCGCCTCCTCGTACAGCTCGGCACGGGTGGGGCCAAGCCCGCGCTCGCGGCGCTCGGCGCGCGCCTTGTGCCGCCTGTTGGCCTCCGGCGACTGCCGATCCGAGACGCCGGCCTCGCTCAGTGCGATGGCGATCGCCTGTTTCGGATCGCGCACCCTGCCGCCTTGGCGGCTCTCGAGCTCGCCCTGCTTGAACTCGTGCATCACGCGGCCGACCGTGTGCTTCTGCGCGTCGGTCTGCTTCGCCATGGCTCCCCCTCCCGCGGCCGCACGGTCGGCGCATCCTACGGCAACGTCGCGGCCAGGGCGAGCGGGCCGCGCGCGGGCGTCCGCGACGATGCCGGCCGGCCGGCGTTGCACGCCCATGACCGACTCCCGCACGCGGCCTCAGGCCGACCGCACCCAGCTTCAGCAGATCATCGCCGGCCTGCCCGAAGGCGTCATCGTCATCAACCCCGACCAGACGATCGCCTGGTCGAACCAGGCGGCGCTCGCCATGCACGGCGTCACCTCGCTGCACGAGTTGGGTGCCACCGTGTCCGAGTACCGCGAGCGGTTCGAACTGCGCTACCGCAACCGCCACAAGCTGCCGGCCGGCGACTATCCGATGGAGCGGGTGGTCGCCGGCGAGGCGTTCACCGAGGTGGTGGTGGAGGTGGCCCGCCCGGGAGAGGAGCGGCCCAGGGTGCAGCAGATCCGCAGCCTCGTGGTGAACGACCCACACGGCAAGCCGGACTGCCTCGTGCTCATCATTGAGGACCAGACCGAGCGGTTCAGCGCCGAGCAACGGTTCGAGCGCGCGTTCGGCGCCAACCCGGCGCCTGCCATCATCGCCAGGCTCTCGGACTGCCGCTACGTGAAGGTCAACGAGGGCTTCCTGGAGATGACCGGCTATGTGCGCGAGGCGCTGATCGGCCGCTCGATGCACGAGATCGACGTGCTGGAGGGCGCCGAACGGCGCGAGCTCGCGGTCGAGCGCCTGCACGCCGGGCACACCATCCCGCAGATGGAAGCCTGCCTCAGCCTGCCCGGCGGCCTGCGCAAGACCGTCATCGTCGCGGGCCAGCCGATCGAGGTCGGCGACGAGGCCTGCATGTTGTTCAGCTTCGCCGACCTGCACCCGCGCCATCTGGCGCAGGAGGCGCTGCGGCAGAGCGAGCAGCGGTTCGCGGTGGCGTTCCGCCTGGCGCCGGTGCCGATGGCGATCATCGCACTGGACGGCCTGCGCCTGCTCGACGTCAACGACGCCTTCACGGCCGCGACCGGCTGGCGGCGCGAGGAGGCGCTCGGCCGCACCGAGGCCGAGCTGGCGCTGTGGGGCAGCGGCCCGGCGCGCGACGAGCTGGCCCGGCGCCTCGACCAGACCGGGCACCTGCGCGGTGTCGACACCAAGCTGCGCGCCAAGGACGGCCACGCCAGCGACTACGCGCTGTCGGCCGAGACCGTCACCATCCACGGCGAACATTGCGTGCTGGCGGTGATGCTGGACATCGCCGAGCGCAAGCGCTCGGAGACGGAGCTGCTGGCGGCGATCGATTCGGTGATGCGCGACACCTCCTGGCTCGGCCAGAAGATCGTGGAGAAGCTGGCGAGCGTCACCCGGCACGGCACGCCGGACGCCGCCGGACCCAAGGTCGGCGACCTGACGCCGCGGGCGCGCGAGGTGCTGGGGCTGGTGGCGCAGGGATTGTCCGACGACGAGGTGGCGCGCAGGCTCGGCGTCAGCCGCAACACCGTGCAGAATCACGTATCCGCGATCTACCGCGTGACCGAGGTCCGCAAGCGCAGCGCCCTGGTGGTGTGGGCGCGCGAACGCGGCCTCGGCACGCAGGCGAAACCCGCCGTGAAACAGCGGCGTAGCCGCAAGCCGCGCTGACGACCCATAGAGTGCTCACGGGCCTATAGTGAACTTACTCTAGGCGTTATTGCCGCACCCGGCCCTCGGAGCGGTTGCCGGGCCTGGATGAACTTTCATGACTGGCATGAGTTTAACCGTTATCCTGGCGCCGCAGTGTCCGCAGGCAGGCCACGCAGGCCGGGGAAGGGGGACGTCACCATGGCTGGGGATCGCCGCGCAGGCGTGGGCAAGCAGGTCACGGGGTCGATCAAGGGAGCCATCGGCTCGCTCGCCGGCGACCGGGAGACGCGAGCCCAGGGCAGTGCCGAGAAGGCGGCCGGCAAGGCTGCCGATGGCGAAACCAATGACATCGTGGTGCGACGCCCGTGGGTCCATGCCGTGAACCCGGACCAACCGACCATGCCGGTCGGCCAGGCGGACGCGGCCGAAATTGGACATGGCTATAGCCGGCGCGACCCGGAACCGGCAGTCTCGATATGAACGCAGCAATGGGAGAACGACCATGTCCATCATCGCCTGGCTCATCCTCGGCCTGATCGCCGGCTTCATCGGCAGCAAGATCGTCAACAACTCCGGCCAGGGCGTGCTGATCGACATCGTGCTCGGCATCGTGGGGGCGGTGGTGGGCGGCTTCCTGTTCTCGCTGATCGGCGCGGCCCCGGTCACCGGGTTCAACATCTACAGCCTGATCGTGGCCGTGGTCGGCGCGGTCGTGGTGCTGTGGATCTACCACGCCATCACCGGCCGGCGCTCGGTCTGAGCGGCCGACGCAGGCTCGTGCCACAATCGCAACGGCGCCGGGTCGGCGCCGTCCAGGGATCGGCCGCCCGAGCCGAGCGTGACTTTCGGGCATTCACCACAACAACCGACGCGGCTGCGGCCGCGCGAGGGAGACACCACATGGTTGACGAGAATCGCGTCGAGGGCGCCTGGGACAAGGCCAAGGGCGCCGTCAAGGAAGGCATCGGCAAGATGACCGGCGACGAGAAGATGCAGGCCGAGGGTACGGCCGACAAGGCGAAGGGCAAGGCCGAAAGCGCCGTCGGCGGCGCCAAGGACACCGTTCGCGACGCGGCCGACAAGATCTAGTCCGACATCGGCGGGGGGGGGGGGGCCGCCCCCCCGCCCCCCCCCCCCCCC
>CAXTVL010000083.1:3622-9075 GCA_964247515.1 uncultured Acetobacteraceae bacterium
GGGCGGCGCGGCGCCCCAAAATCGCTCGCCCCCCGGGGGGGGGCCGCCCCCAAACCGCGCCCCCCCCGTCCCCATCGACGCGTCGCGCCGCTTCCCGGCGGTCGCGGCCACGATCCACGCGACGCGCCACGCGCGTGCGTTTATGCATAGCCAGCCGTCGCAAATGCACGGCGAACCCGATCCGGCGAAGACGTTAGTCCAGGCATCACCGTTCGGGCAGGAGACCGGCATCGTCGCCGGGCTGCATCCCAGGTGGCGGCTTTCGATCGCAACCCGCTCGCCGGAGGGCACTACCCCATGGCCCAACACGCCACCGCCCCGATCCGATTCATCGTCGACAGCAACTTCGGTCTTTCGGTCGAGGCGAGACCGTGGAACGAATTCCTGCCGGCGCACGGCATCGTGGCGGAAGCCAGCAACGACCTGCCGCACATCGACCGGGTGCTCGCGGCTCACGAGGCGGAGATCGGCTACATCCCGATCGCCGACTTCCACCGGCTGACCGGCAAGGGCGACCAGACCTATCGCGGCCTGGCGATGGCGATGTCGAAGTTCACCGGCCAGGCCAAGCAGACCGCCCTGCTCACGGTCCTCAAGGACGACCCGGCGCGCAGCATCGCCGACCTCGAAGGCGCCAAGTTCGGCTACATCAACAACTCCTGCTCGTCGAGCTACTTCCCGCCGGCGATCATGCTGCAGCGCCTCGGCAAGAAGCTGAGCGCGTTCCTGGACATGACGCAGGTCAAGCCGGGGCCGACCTGGCAAGGGCTGATCGACGCGGTGATCGCCAAAGAGGTCCGCGCCACCATGGTCCTGGAGGACACGTGGAACGCGCTGCCGAAGAACGCCGAGGCCACCAAGGTGATCGGCCAGTACACCGGCGGCCTGCAAGGCGTGGTGATCGCGCGCCACGATCTCGATCCCGCCGTGCGGGCGGCGTTGCTCGACGAGTTGCTGGCCTGGACCCCGCCTTGGGACACCGTCTACGGCGGCTTCAAGCCGTTCTATCCGGCCGACGTCCACGCCCTGTTCCACGACCTCGGCCAGTTGCCCGACGAGTTGTGACGGCGGCCGCCTCACCGCAATCGGAGACCATCGATGCCCCAGACCAGCCTCGCGGACTATGTCGAAGCCTTGGACAAGGCCGGCCTGCTGACCCGGATCACCGAGGAGAAGCGGGTCGACGAGTTGCCGGCGCTGATGGAAGCCAACCCCGACACCGCGATCTACGTCGAGCGTGTGCGCGACTGCAAGTTCCCGTTCTTCGCCAACGGCTACGGCGCGCGGGCGATGTACGCGCTCTCGCTGGGTTGCGACGAGACCAAGGTCGGGCTGGAGATCGCCCGCCGCTCGGAGCTGCGCTTCAAGCCGGAGATGGTCGAGACCGCGCCCTGCAAGGACGTCGTCATCAAGGGCGACGACATCGACCTCACGATGTTCCCGCTGTTCCACCACCACCCCAAGGACGGCCAGGCCTACCTGAACGACACCAACGTGGTCAGCCGCGACCCGACCACGAACCAGATCGACCAGGGCATCTACCGCTTCATGTACCGGTCCAAGACCGAGACCAACATCGACATGCGCAACGCCACCCACCGCGCCCGCATCGCCGCCGAGCAGTTCCGCGACAAGGGCCGCGACATGCCGATCGCGGTGCTGATCGGCGGTCCGACGCTGGACAAGGTCGCCTCCATGGTGAGCTGGCCAAACACCGACGACTGGGACGTGATGGGCGGCTTCTACGAGGCGCCGGCCAAGCTGGTGAAGTGCGAGACCAGCGACCTCACCATCCCGGCCAACGCCGAGATCGTGATCGAGGGCCGGGTCATCACCAGCGAGGGCTGGGTGCACGACGAGGGGCCGTACGGCGAGTACACCGGCACCTATGGCGGCGGCCTGCCGCACAACAACCGCTTCGTGGTCGACTGCATCACCCACCGCAAGGACGCGATCTACCAATACGCCACGATCGGCGGCCTGCATCCCGGGCGCACCGACATGTCGGCGTTCCAGCCGGCGATCGAGGGCGACCTCTATTTGGCGCTGCAACGCGCCGGCATCCTGGTGCAGAACGTCTACCTGCCGCCGGGCGGCTGCTCCAACATCGGCTACGCCCAGATCAAGTGCCGCTCGGGCGGCGACGCCAAGCAGGCGCTGGCGATCATGCTGTCCGGCACGCGGCAGTGGATGCCGAAGGTCGCCTACGTGTTCGACGACGACGTGGACATCTACAACCCCGAGCGGGTGATGTGGGCGCAGGCCTGGCGGTTCAACCCGGAGCACGGGATCATGACCCTGCCGGGGATGAACATGCTGCCGCTGGACCCGAGCCTGGGCACCGACGCGCCGCCGGTCAGCGTGTTCAAGGTGGGCTTCGACTGCACCATCCCGGTCGCCAAGGGCGTCGACCCGTTCGCCTACGCCGCCGCCGTGGTGTCCGAGCCGCTCGACGTCGGCCGGAACACCGAGCCGCTGGGCGAGGCCGCGATCGTCGAGAAGATGACGGCGATGATCCGCGAGAAGCCGCGCACCTGGCACGAGATCATCTCCGAGTTCGCGGCCCAGCCCTACCCCGTGGTCTACCGCGCCTTCGGCCAGTTGCGACCCAAGCTGGGGCGGATGGCGGACCAGCGGCCGGACTACCCGTACGCGTTCTCGGACAGCGATTTCGTCAACGACCCGAAGGGTTGAGCCTGCCATGCGATTGGGCGCGTTCCTGATGCCGACCCACCCGCCGGAGCGCGGCATCTCCGATGGGCAGGACTGGGATCTCGACGAGATCGAGGCGCTCGAGGCGCTCGGCTTCGACGAGGCCTGGATCGGCGAGCACTTCACCGCCGCCTGGGAGCCGTGCCCGGCGCCCGACCTGCTGATCGCCGCCGCGCTCGGCCGCACCAAGCGCATCCGGCTCGGCACGCTGGGCCATCTGCTGCCCTACCACCAGCCGGTCGAACTTGCCCACCGCGCCGCCTACCTCGACCACCTGGCGCGCGGCCGCACCATGCTGGGTGTGGGCGTGAGCGCGCTGCCGACCGACCACGACCTGTTCGGCCTCGACATGTCGAGCGACAAGACGGGGGGCGGCACCAACCGGCGCATGACGTTCGAGGCGCTCGACATCATCACGAGCCTGTGGAACGACGGCCCGCGCGACTTCACCGGCGAGTTCTGGTCCACCCGCGTGCCGCGGGCGCCGCTCGCGACGCTCGGCTTCCACCTGCGTCCCTACCAGCGTCCGCATCCGCCGATCGCCATCGCCGGCATGACACCCAACTCGGCCAACCACCGTCTCGCCGGCGCGCGCGGCTACATCCCGGTCAGCTTCGGCATCAGCCCCGACCCGTCCTCGCTGGCCGGGCACTGGGACACCGTGGCGGACGGCGCGCGATCCGCCGGGCGCGTCGCCGACCGTGACGAGTGGCGGGTCATCCGCGACATCTACGTGGCGCCCACCGACGCGGAGGCGCGGGCGCTCGCGGTCGGCGGCATCATGGGGCGTTGCTGGCGCGAGTTCCTGCTGCCGCTTTACCTCAAGCTCGGGCTCGGCCCGATGCTGAAGGCCGACCCCGCCATGCCGGACGCGGCGATCACCCTCGACTACCTGGCCGACACTCTCTGGATCGTCGGGTCCCCTGCCACGGTCGCCGGTAAGGTCGCGGCGCTGCAACAGGCCAGCGGCGGCTTCGGCGTCCTGCTCGCGACCGCCTACGACGCCACGGACGAGCGCGCGGCCTGGCGCCGCAGCCTGGCGCTGCTGGCCGACGAGGTGTTGCCGGCCTGCCTGCCGCGCGCGGCCGCGGCGTGAGCTACGTGGCGCTCGCGACCGACGCGTTCGACGAGGTGGCGCATTTCTACGGCGCGGTGCTGGGCTTCCCGCTCGCCGCCGAATGGGACCGCCCGACCGGCCGGGGAAGACGCTTCGACGCCGGCGGTGGGCTGCGGCTGGAAATCCTCGACAACCGGCGGGAGCGCCATCCACTGTCGCTCGGCACACCCGGCGATCGCCTGCATGTGGTGGTCGAGGTGGCCGACATCGACGCGACCCACAAGCGGCTTTCGCTCGTGGCACCAGCGCCCGCCGACACGTCCTGGGGCGCCCGGCTGTTCCAGTTGCGCGACCCCGACGGTGTCGCCGTGACGTTCCTGCAATGGCTCGCGGCCGACGGAGCGCCGGCGTGAGGCGGGTGATCGTGGGCATCTCCGGCGCCAGCGGCTCGGTCTACGGCGTACGCCTGCTGGAGGTGCTGCGCGGGGTGGCGGGCGTGGAGACGCATCTGGTGATGAGCCCGTCGGCGCGCCGCACGCTGGGCCTGGAGACCGACTACACCGTGGAATATGTCGAGGCGCTGGCGGACCGCTGCTACCGGGCGAGCGACATCGCCGCCGCGATCTCGTCGGGCTCGTTCCGGCCGTCGGCGATGCTGGTCGCGCCGTGCTCGATGAAGACGGTCTCGGGCATCGCCACGTCGTTCTCCGACAACCTGCTGCTGCGGGCGGCCGACGTGATCCTCAAGGAACGCCGCCGGCTGGTGCTGCTGGTGCGCGAGACGCCGCTGCATCTCGGCCATCTCCGGCTGCTGGTGCAGGTGGCCGAGCTGGGCGCCGTGGTGATGCCGCCGATGCCGGCGTTCTACCACCGCCCGACCAGCCTGCGGGACGTGGTCGACCAGACCGTGAACCGCGTCCTCGACATGGTCGACATCGAACTCGACCGCGACCTGTTCCCACGCTGGCAAGGCCCCGCCGCGCGGGCGCCAGGCGCCCCAGCCTGCCCCTCATTGCAAGGAGAACCCGCGTGAAGTCAGCCCACAAGATCCGGATCAAGGCGCGGCCCGACGACGTCTACCAGGCCATCGCCACGGTCGATGGCTTGAAGAAGTGGTTCACGCCGGACATCGAGGGCGAGGTGGCGCCGGGCGAGGTGGCCCTGTTCCACCATGAGGGACGCGACGATTTCCGCTGGCGGTTCGTGGACATGACGCCCCCGACGCTGAGCCGCTGGGAGTGCGTCGCGGGGCCGGGCGCCGCGGCGGGCACGAAGGTCGAGTTCCGGCTGCGCGGCGACGGGCAGACCACGGTGGTCGAATGCGACCACGACGACTGGCCGGACAAGCACGGCGCCTTCGAGGCCTGCAACACGCTCTGGGGCATCCTGATGGGCCGGCTGAAGGAGTACGCGGAGACCGGCAAGGCGCACCCCGCCCTGGCCTGACCGTCACTCCGCGTTCGGCGGCGCCTCAGTAGTAGCGGTGGCCGCCGCCGAACAGCAGGAACAGCACGATGAGCAACAGGATCAGCCCGATGCCGCCACCGCCCCAGCCGCCACGGACCGGCATCACGGGATCGCGCGAGCCGCCATACCAGCCGCGACGGTAGCCGGTGTGGCCGAAGCCGCCGAAGGCCAGGATGAGCAATACGATGAGGATGATCGTCAGCACGGCGCCGCGTCC
>CAXTVL010000084.1:0-9056 GCA_964247515.1 uncultured Acetobacteraceae bacterium
CGCCGCTCTGACGTTGCCGGCTGGGCGTCTCGCCTTGCGATGGGCCGCAAGCTAGGTTGCCGTCAACGGGGAGGTCAGCGATGCGGCAGGGCGAGACGATACGAACGCCGCGGCTGCTGCTGCGCCGCTTCGTGCCGGACGACCTGGCACCGATGCACGCGATCTTCAGCGACGCCGAGGCCATGCGCTACTGGTCGACCCTGCCGCACGCGGCGGTGTCGGACACCCAGGACTGGCTCGTCGAGACCATGGCGGCAGTCGATGCCGAACAATCCGACGATTTCGCGGTGACGCTGGCGGGGGTCGTGGTCGGCAAGGCCGGGCTGTGGCGCAGCAACGAGATCGGCATGATCTTTGCCCGCGAGGTGTGGGGCAGCGGCGTCGCGGGCGAGGCGCTGCAAGCGGTGATCCACCGCGCGCAGGCGTCGGGCGTGGACCCGATCGTGGCCGAGGTCGATCCGCGCAACCTGCGCTCGCTGCGCCGGTTGCAGGCGTTGGGGTTCGTGCGGACCGGCTCGGCCAAGGACACGTTCTGCCTGGACGGCGTGTGGTCCGACAGCGTGTACCTGACGCTGGGCAGCGACGTTTAGCGCCGCCGCCGCCGCAGTCCGTCGAAATACACCACCGCGATGATCAGTCCGCCGGTGATCACCCGCTGCCAGAACGCGTTGACGTTGAGCAGGTTGGCGCCGTTGGCGATGGTGGTCAGCAGGAAGCTGCCGAGCAGCGGCCCCTGCACGCTGCCGATCGCGCCGAACAGGCTGGTCCCGCCGATCACCGAGGAGGCGATCGACTGCAGCTCGTAGCCCTGCCCGGTGGTGGCGTTGCCGACGCCGATGCGCATGGTGGTCAGGATGCCGGCGAAGGCGGACAGCGTGGCGCTCAGCATGTAGGCCACGAACAGCATCCGCTGCACGTTGACGCCGGTAAGCCGCGCCGCCTCCGGGTTGCTGCCGATCGCGAACAGGTAGCGCCCCCAGCGGCTGTGCTGCAGGAACACGTAGGCCGGCACCGCCACCAGGATCACCATCCAGAACAGCGTCGGGATGTGCAGGAACAGTTGGAACGAGAACTCGGTGAAGGCGTCGGGTAGGCCCGAGATCGAGGCGCCGTTGGTCATCAGCAGGCCGATGCCGGTGAGCGCCGTCAGCGTCGCCAGCGTCATGATGAACGGCGGCAGGCCTAGTTTGGTCACGCCGAAGCCGTGGAACGCGCCGATCGCCGCCCCCATCGCGAGCGTAAGCAGCACCGCGAGGATGATCGGCATCCCGCTATTGAGCAGCAGAGCCACCACCACGCCCGAGAAGCCGACCACGGCGCCCACCGACAGGTCGATGCCGGCGGTGATGATGACGAAGGTCTGGCCGATCGCGATGATCGCGAACACCGAGGCCTGGCGCATCAGGTTGACGAAGTTGTTCTCGGTCGCGAAGGTGCGCGTGAACCCGGCCAGCAACGCCCACAGCAGCAGCAGCAGGCCGAGCAGCGTCAGGTTCAGCAGGATGGCCAGGCGCGCGTTCCTGCGGGTGGTGGTCTCGCTCACGGCGGTCCCCATGGGTGCGGCTTAGACGCCGATGGCCTGCGTCAGGATGGTTTCCATCGACTGCTCGCGGAAGCCGTAGCTGGCGACCAGACCGCCGCGGCGGAACACGTGCAGCGTGTCCGCCAGTTCGTAGACCTCCGGCAGGTAGGACGAGATCAGGATGATCCCGGCGCCGGCCGCGAGAAGGGTCGAGAACAGGCGGTAGATTTCGGTCTTGGTGCCGACGTCCACACCCACCGTCGGCTCGTCGAAGATGAACAGTTGCGCGCCATGCGCCAGCCACTTGCCGACCACGATCTTCTGCTGGTTGCCGCCCGACAGCGACAGCGCGAGAGCGCCGCGCCCGGCGGTGACGATGCGCAGATCCTTGATCTGGCGGTCGGCCGCCTCTCGCTCGGCGGCGCCGCTGATGGTGACGCCGCGGGTCAGGCGGTCGTAGATCGGCAGGTTGAGGTTGGTGCCGACGCCGAGGTTGAGGCACAACCCCTGGTCGCGCCGGCTCTCCGGCACCAGCGCCATGCCGAGTGCGATCGCCTCCTGCTCGCGCCTGATCCGCACCTCGCGGCCTTCCCAGGTCAGCGTGCCGGCGGTGCGCGGATGGCGGCCGAACAGCGTCTGCACGAACTCGCTGCGCCCGGCGCCGATCAGGCCGTACAGCCCCACGATCTCGCCGCGCCGGACCGCGAGCGAGACGTCGTGGAAACCCTGGCCGGTGAAGCCCTCCGTCCGCATCAGCTCGGCCCCGAGCGGCACGCTTTCCTTGTGGTAGATCTGCTCGATGGAGCGGGCGATCATGCCGCGGATCAGTCGCGCTTCGTCGGTCTCGGCGACGCGCTCGGTCGAGATCAGCGAGCCGTCGCGCAGGATGGTGACGCGGTCGGCCAGCTCGAACACCTCCTCGAGCCGGTGGCTGATGTAGACGATGGTGATGCCGTCCGCCTTCATCCGACGGATCAGCGTGAACAGTTGCGCCGCCTCCTGGCGCGTGAGGTATCCGGTCGGCTCGTCGAAGATCAGGAAGCGCACGCCGCGCAGCGCCGCCCGCGCCGTCGCCACCAGTTGCTGCTGGCCGATGGTGAGGCTCGACAGCACCACGTCGGCCGGCACCGAGAAGCCGAGGTCGGCCAGCACGCGTCGCGCCTCGGCGAGCATCCTGCGATGCTCCAGCAGGCCGAAGCGCATGTGCTCGTTGCCCAGGAACATGTTGGCCGCGACGGTGAGGTGCGGGCACAGCACGACCTCCTGGTGCACCGCGTTGATGCCGAGCGCCAGCGCGTCCTGCGGCCCGGTCAGCTCGACCGCGCGCCCCTCCCACAGCATCTCTCCGCCGGACTTCAGGTAGACGCCGGTGAGCAGCTTGATGAAGGTCGACTTGCCGGCGCCGTTCTCGCCCACGATGGCGTGGATCTCGCCACGCTCGAAGCTGAGGTCGACGTGCTTGAGCGCGTGGGTGCCGGTGAAACGCTTGTCGAGTCCGCGCAGCTCCAGCAACGGCGCCGTGCTGCCCGCTCCCGGCTCGGGGGCGGGCACGGTGGCGAGGGTGGCGCTCAGCTCACTTGACCTTCGGGTTCAGGAGTTGCTGGCTGCGGGCGTCGTTCATGTTGGCCTTGGTGATGGTGTTGACGCCGGTGTCGACGAACGCCGGCTCCTTTTCGCCCTTGGCGGCGCCGAGCGCGGTCTTGATGCCGTCGTAGCCCATGCGGTACGGGTCCTGCACGATCAGCGCGTAGATCGAGCCCTGGGTCAGCAGCTTGACCAGCTTGTCGTCGTTGTCGAAGCCGACCAGGGCGATCTTGTCCTGCATCCGGTTCTCGCGGATCGCCTGGCCGGCGCCTTGCGCCATGATCAGGTTGGACGCGAACACGCCCTTGAGGTCCGGGCTTGCGGTGATGAGGTCGGTCATGATGTTGAGCGCCGTGGTCGCCTGGCCGTCGGCCACCTTGTCGGCGGCGAGGTGCAGGCCGGGGTACTTGGCCGCGAGCTGCTCCTTGAAGCCCTTGGCGCGCTGGTCGAGCGAGCCCACGCCGGCCAGCGAGGTGATCAGTGCCACGCTGCCCTCGGCCTTGCCGCCGTTCTTCGCCATGATGCCGGCGGCCATCGCGTCGGCGCCGGCGCGACCGCCGGCCACGTTGTCGGTGGTCAGGAACGAGGTGAAGGCGTGGCTGTCCGCGCCGCTGTCGATGCCGATGATCTTGACCTTCTTGGCCGCCTCGTCGATCGGCTTGCCCAGTGCCGCGAACTGGGTGGGCGAGATCACCACGGCGGCCGGGTTGCCGGAGACGGCGTTCTCCAGGATCGAGATCTGTCCGGCGATGTCGGCCTCGGATTGCGCACCCAGTTCCGGCACGTTGACATGCAGGTCCTGGCCGGCCTTGCGCGCGCCGGCGAGCACGATCTGCCAGTAGAAGCTGGTGGTGTCCTTGACGATGATCGGGATGGTCGGCGTCTGCGCCCGCGCGCCGGGGGCCACGCCGAACAGGGCGGCGGCCGCGACGAAGCCTGCGAGAAGGATTTGCTTCACGGACTGGTTCCTCGATGTTGCGCCGCTGGTCTCGGCCGCGGTCAGGGCGCGCAAGTTGCCGGCTGTTCGGACAAAGATCAATCCGTCGTGAAGCGGTAGACCGTACGGCTGCGCCTGGCCTCGCCCGGCCGCAGCACGATGCTGGGGAACGAGGGCTGGTTCGGGCTGTCGGGGAAATGCTGCGTCTCCAGGCACAGCGCGCCGCGGTACGGCAGGCCCGCGGCCGGCATCATGTTGCCGGTGTAGAATTGTACGCCCGGCTCGGTGGTCTCGACACTCATCGCGAGGCCGCCGGCCCGCACCGTGGCGGCGAGGCGGGGCGCGTCGGCGGGCGTGACAGACAGCACGAAGTTGTGGTCGTAGCCGCCGCCGAGGCGCAGTTGCTCGTCGGCCTCGCCGATCCGAGCGCCGATCGCGGTGGGCGTGCGAAAGTCGAACGGCGTGCCCTCGACCGGGCGCAGCTCGCCGGTCGGGATGGAGCCCTCGCTTACCGGCGTGAAGCGGTCGGCGGCGAGCTGGACCACGTGGCCGCTGATGTCCGGCGCACCATCGAGGTTGAAATAGCAGTGGTTGGTCAGATTGACGACGGTGGGCGCCTCGGCGCGGACGATGTAGTCGATCACCAGCGCCGTGCCCTCGACGGCGTAGCGCACCGTCGCGTGCAGCGTGCCGGGGAATCCCTGGTCCCCATCGGCGCTGGTGTGGGTGAGCTCCAGCGCCTCACCGTCGGCCTCGGCCCGCCACACCGCGCGGTCGAAGCCCACCTTGCCGCCGTGCAGCGTGTTGGGACCATTGTTGACGCTCACCTGGTAGGGCGTGCCGTCCAGGCTGAAGCGGCCGCCTGCGATGCGGTTGCCGACCCGGCCCACCACCGCGCCGAGATAGGCGGTGCTGGCCACGTACTCGACGAGCGTCGGCAGGCCGAGCGCCACGTCGCGCCCACTGGGAGCCCGCAGCGCCATGATGCGGGCGCCATAGGTGAGGATGGTGGCGGTGATGCCGCCCGAGAGGGTCCACGCCTGGACGGCGGTGCCGTCTGGAAGCGTGCCGAACGGGGCTTGTTGCATGGACGCGCGCTCCTGTTTGGTGCCACCCTACCGGCAGCCCGGTTGACGTGGAAGACGCGCGGAGGGGACATGGACCAGCAACAGGCGGCCATCTACGACCGCACGGCCGAGGACGTCGGCAACATCGTCGAATTCGGCCATGTCAACATCGCGGTGCCGGACCAGCGCCTCGCCACGCTGTTCTACGTGACCGGCTTGGGCCTGACCCGCGACCCGTTCCTCAACGTCGGTGTCGACAACATGTGGATCAACGCGGGTCGCAGCCAGTTCCACTTGCCGACCGGCCCGGCGCAGGTGCTGCGCGGCGTCACCGGCCTGGTCCTGCCCGATCTCGACGCGTTGGTGGCGCGGCTGGGGCGGCTGCGCGCGCCGCTCGCCGACACGCGGTTCGGCTTCGCGCCGCGTCCCGATGGCGCGGTCGACGTCACCTGCCCGTGGGGCAACCGGCTGCGCTGCCACGCGCCCGACGCGCGGCTGGGCCGCGTCACGCTCGGGATGCCGTATGTCGAGATGGACGCGCCGCCGGGCACGGCGGCACGCATCGCGCGGTTCTACCGCGACGCGCTGCGGGCGCCGGCCAGCGTGGTGGGCGAGGCGGCGGCGGTGCGGATCGGCACCGACTTCACGCTCATCCTGGCGGAGACCGACCGGGTGCCGCCGGAATGGGACGGCAACCACATCCAGGTCAGCCTGGCCGATTTCTCCGGCCCGCACGCCTGGCTGACGGCGCGCGGCCTCGTCACCGAGGAGAGCAACCAGCACCAGTACCGCTTCCATGACATCGTCGACGTGGACAGCGGCGACCTGCTGCTGACGGTCGAGCACGAGGTCCGCAGTATGCGCCACCCGATGTACGCGCGTCCGTTGCTCAACCGCAACGCCAGCCAGACGACACGGCAATACGCGCCCGGACACGAGGCGTGGCTGCCGGCGATGCCGGCCGGCTAGTCACTTCCCGAAGCTGGGAAACTGCAACGAGCGAGTGCCGGCCGGCACGTCGAACAGGCTCGGATCGAGTGGCGCGTAGCTCACCGCGGTGGCAGCCAAGTGGTATGATCCGTTGACCGACTTGCTGCGTACGAGCCCGTCGGCCCGCAGCAGGACGCCGTCGGCCGTAAGGCACGCCAACATGCGGCGGCCCTCGGCGCTCACGTCATAGATGGTACACGGAATGCCAGCCTGTGCGTCGCTGCCCTGCCGCACGAAGCGGGCATGGGCGAGCAGGTCCAGCCCCTGTTGCACGTCCTTGGGCCACGGCAGCCGCAGCACGGCGTTCGGCGCGGGCAGCAGCAGCCGAGCCCGCTTCAGCGGCCGGTCGATCAGAAGCACCAGTCGGTTCGGCTGCTCGACCCGCAGCCGCTCGGCGCCCGCCTGCGCCTGCACCCGGACGTCCTGAACCGGAAGCGGCAGCGTGCCGGCAACGTGGTAGTCGACGGTCACGTCGCGCGTCGGAAACACGGCAGGCGGCGTCTGCGCGCTCGCGCCCAGCGACGCGAACACGGCGAGCGCCGCCAGCCAGGCCGACCAGGACTTCACGCGTGCGCCGCGATGAACGCCTTGATGCGTGGCGCCACCTGCTCGCGGAAGCGGCGGCCGTTGAACAGGCCGTAATGGCCGACGCCCCCCTGCTCGACATGCTCGCGCATCGTCTCCGGCAACCGGGTGGTGAGCTTGTGCGCGGCACGGGTCTGGCCCAGGCCCGAGATGTCGTCGCGCTCGCCCTCGATGGTCAGCATGGCGGTGCGCTCGATGGCGGCGGGATCGACCTTCTGGCCGCGATGGGTCAGCAGCCCGCGTGGCAGGAGGTGTTCGTGGAACACCGCCTCGATGGTCTCGAGGAAGAACTCGGCCGGCATGTCCATCACCGCGCGGTATTCCTCGTAGAAGGCCCGCTTGGCGGCCAACGTCTCGCCGTCGCCATCGACCAGGTGCATGAACATCTGCTGGTGCGCCTCCATGTGCCGGTCGAGGTTCATCGACATGAACCCGGCCAGTTGCAGGAAGCCCGGGTATACCCTGCGGCCAAAGCCCATGTGGCCGAACGGCACCCGATGGATGACCGAACGGAGGAACCACTCGATGTCGTGGCGCTTGGCGAAGGTGTTGACCGCGGTCGGCGCCTCGCGGGTGTCGATCGGGCCGCCGATCAGCGTCATGCTGCGCGGTGCCGCCCCCGGGTCGTTCGCGTTCATCAGCGCCGCCGCCGCCAGCACCGGCACCGCCGGTTGGCACACCGCGACGATGTTGGTGTCCGGCCCCAGTGCCCGCACGAACTCGATCACCGTGTCGACGTAATCCTCCAATCCGAAGCTCGGCGCCGTCAGCGGCACCTCGCGGGCGTCCTTCCAGTCGGTGACGTAGACGTCGTGGTCGGGCAGGAACGCCTCGACGGTGCCGCGCAACAGGGTCGCGAAATGCCCCGACATCGGCGCCACCAGCAGCACCACGGGGTCGTCCGGCCGGTGCGCGTCGCGCCTGAAATGCAACAGGTCGCACCACGGCCGGGCGATCGCCACCTCCTCGTGCACCGCCACCGTCTCGCCGGCGATGGTCGTGGTGGCATGGCCGAAGGCGGGCTTGCCGAACTGCCGCAATCCGTGCTCGAAATGATCCAGCGCCGCCGCCGTCCACCGTGCCATCGGCGTCTGCCGCACCGGCTCGAACATCGGCGAGTCGAGCATCGATAGCGCGCCGGACGCCATGACGCGCCACGGTGCCACGCTCGCGAGTTGCCATTCGTGTAGCTGGTAGAGCATCGAGTGTCCTTGTTTCAGGCAGGCGGCAGCGAGCGCCCGGCACGTCGGTCGCCGGCACGCCCAGGATAGCGACACGATCTTACTTAGTGATGCACGATCCCGAGCACCACCTCGACCAGGATCAGCGCCAGGATGGCGATCTCCAACGCCTCGGAACGGGCGCCGTTGGCCTCGTCGTACAGTGCCGTGTAGGTGTCGCGGATGATCGACAGCTTGCGTTCGACGGCGGCGCTGACCAGGCGCACGCGGAACAGTTCCAGCGCCGCGCCGTAGATGCGGGCGAGATAGACGTCCTCGGTGACTTGCAGCGCGTTGTCGACCTTCTCGGTGAGCTCGGTGACTTCCGCCACCAGCGTGGTGAGCCGGCGCGCCAGGGTCGCGTAGCGGCGCGCGCCGAACAGCTTGGGGCCACGCCGCGTGCCCTCGACCAGGTCGTACATGCGCGGCAGTTCGTCGTCGAGCAGCTCGTCGTAGTAGCGCATCTCGAGCAACTGCGCGTTGGCGATCTCGATCACGTCGGACACGTCGCTGTCGCCGCGCGGCTCGTAGACGAAGGCGCGGTCCCAGGTGAGGACCACCAGATCGTCCGCGTAATAGCTGAACCGCTGGCGCATCAGGTCGGCGCGCGCTCCCTCCGACAGCGCGCGGCGCTCGCCCGAGAGCAGCGGCGCGAGGTCGAGCCGGTCCAGCAGCTCGGTGGCCGACAGCGGCATGTCGAAGGCGTGTACCACGCCGATGAGGTAATCCTCCTGGAGTGCCGAGGCGATCGGGCGGATCAGCGCCGGCCCGATCACCGCGCGCAAATTGTCCAGCAGCCGCGCCCAGAGCGGCGGCTCGCCCTGCGGGCCGATCGCCTCGCCCACGGCGTTGAGCAACTGCACGAAGTCGCGCCAGGCGCGCTCGCCCGCCGGCACCCGGACCGCCAGGCTGACGACGCCGAAATCGTAGAGGCGCGCGGTGACGGTGGCCTCGAACCCGACCCCCTCGAAGGCGATGGGCAGCGGTTCCAGCGTGATCGCGAGCGGCGGCACGCCGAACGCCATGGCTTTCGGCGCGGTCCCGGACAGCCGCGCCCGGGCGGTGCGGCCGGCGGCGTGGCGCGCCCACAGCGCCTCGGCCCGCACCAGATCGATGGCGAAGGCGATGTCGAACAGGCGCAGGCTCACGAC